>CAZZKD010000122.1:0-1574 GCA_964655095.1 uncultured Thermocrinis sp. | reverse complement strand
GGAACTTGGAGTTTCTTACGTAATAGTTGGACACTCGGAAAGGAGATGGATCTTTGGAGAAACAGACGAGTTGATAAACAAAAAGGTAATAGCTTGCCTTGAAAAGGGTATAAGACCTATTCTGTGTGTGGGAGAAAAGATGGAGGAAAGGGAAGCGGGGATGACGTTGAAGGTCATAGAAAGCCAGCTAAAGCTTGCCCTTTCTGGTTTGGACGGTGTGTCAGAAAGGATAGACATAGCCTACGAGCCTGTTTGGGCTATAGGTTCAGGAAACCCAGCCACACCAGAAGACGCCCAGCTTGTTCATAGTTTTATAAAGGAGCTTTTGGGTAAAGTGAGGGTGCTTTACGGGGGTAGTGTCAATCCTCAAAATGCGGGGGAATTCCTTTCTATGCCAGACGTAGATGGACTTTTGGTCGGTGGCGCAAGCTTAGAACCTTCATCCTTTGCTCAGATAGTAAAGGCTTCTTGCGCAGATAAGGCTCAACACTAAGAAAGGAACAAGCCCTATTAAAGGGTTCTTCCCAAACTCCTCTGCCGCTATCTTTACCGAATTTAGACTGAAGATATAAATGGACCCATAAATCAAAAGAAAGGCAGAAGGTTTTAAAAAGGCTCTTTCTCTAACCAAAGCCAACAGTAGAGGGATAAGTATTACTATGTTAGAAAAACTCCCCACTAACCTTCTTAACAACTCTGCAAGGTAGAGCTCTCTGTTCATTCCTATTTTGCCTGCCAAAAAGTATAAAGAAATAAGGCGACCCATGCTCAGATGATTTAACTTTTCCCCAAAAGCTTTAGCCTCTTCTAAAGGGATAAACTTTATGCTAATGTCTGCCTGCTTCTGGAGCTCCTTTTCAAAAATGTTTATCTGTGCGTTCTTCAATCTTAGGTTTCCACCTTCCCAATAGCCTTCCTCTGCGGTAATCAATTCCGTTATATAGCCTTCTTTCAAAGATACCAAAAGAATATCATTCACCTTTTTATTCCTTAAATCCGCAAACCCTATCCTGATGTAAGCGTTGTTCAAACTTAGCCAAAAGTCGTTCAGCAAAAGCTCCTCCTGTGGTTTACCCTTCCTGAATTCCCTTTCCAACAAGTATGCAGTTTTGAAAATGTATGGGTAGAAACTGTGGCTTAGCGCAAACTGGATAAGGGATAGAAATAGGGAGAACATTAAGATGGGCGCAAAGAACCTGAGGGGAGAAATGCCAAAGGTGCTAGCTATTTTATCGTAAGACTTGCTGAAAACCCTCTTCAAATAAAGCATTAGAGAGAGAGTGTTTATTATGGGAGCAGTGTAATAAAAGCTAATTAGTACCGTTGTAAGCATAGCCTTTGGAATTATTTGCAGGTCTGCTGTTTTGTATAACAAAAGAACGTCAAGCACGGAATAAAGGCTTAGGATGAATGCAAAAACAAGGCTCAAAAGAGTAAAGGCTTTTAGAAATTCCTTAAGGTTGTAAAAGAAGAGCATTTAAAGGAGTCCTTTGTTTATGAGCTTTGCGATGTCCTTTGCAAAGTAAGTTATTATCATGTCAGCTCCTGCCCTCTTTATAGACAGAAGGGTTTCT
>CAZZKD010000121.1:0-7661 GCA_964655095.1 uncultured Thermocrinis sp. | reverse complement strand
GGACTTCTAAAGAAGTCCCAAGGGAGCACTCCATCACCCTTAGCTCTCTCAAGATACCGCTTTAACGATACCTTGAGGGGTTCCTTTTTCGGCAGGCTCATACTTAAAACCTCCTTCAGAGAACTTCCCCAAAGGAGGTTTCCCATGATATAAAATTTAAACTAACCATCTATAAGTGTCAATATTTAGGCGTGAAATTAGTGATTAGTTGCAAGACGTCCCAATGAGGGATTTTGAAAAGCAACCTCTATATAATTAGTTAGTTATGATAAAAGCACTCTTCAGTGGGCTGTGTCCCAATTGTGGTGGAGATGTATCTTCGGAAAGACTCGCAAAGGGTCTTCCGTGTGAGAGATGCCTTCCAGATGAGAAGGATCCTTGCAGTAGCCTGACTGAGGGACTATTAAAAAATATGTGTGATGTGGAAAATAATTTATCAGAGTGGATTGAAGAATTTAAAACAAGACTTTCTGTGAGCCCATGGGCCCTTCAAAAAACATGGGCAAAGAGAGTACTTCTTGGAAACTCTTTTGCCCTCCTTGCTCCAACAGGTGTGGGTAAAACCTCCTTTGGCCTCTCTATGGTTTCATTCTTGGCAAAAAAAGGGAAAAAGTCTTACGTAATACTGCCCACAAGGCTTTTGGTTGAACAAACAGTGAGAAAGCTAAGAGGCTTTGGTGTAAAGAAAAGTGAAATACTCTCTTTTGGGGATGAGGGAAAAAAAGAAAAGGAAAAAAAGAGAAAAAGGCTTATGGAGGGAGATTTCTTAGTTTTGGTTACTACCTCTATGTTCCTTTACAAAAACTACGAAATCATACCTAAGGATTTTTCTTTCGTTTTTGTAGATGATGTGGATTCCTTTTTGAAAACTGCAAAAAACGTAGATAAAGCACTTCATACTTTGGGATTTACACAAGAAGAGATAAATCAGGCATTAGAGCTTATAAGGTTGAAGGAAAAACCGAAAAAGAGCACAGAAGATTGGGAACAAATCAAAAAACTCTCCCAACAGCTAAGAGATATATCCAACCAAAAGGGTGGAGTCCTTGTGGTTTCTTCTGCCACTTCCAATCCAAGGTCAAACAGGATAAAGCTTTTTAGAGAGCTTCTTGGTTTTGAGGTGGGCACACCTACCTTTTATCTGAGAAACATAGTGGATGCTTACGAGGACATAAACGCTTTGCCTTTGGAGGAGTGGATAAAAAGGCTTGGAAAAGGTGGGCTTATCTTCGTGCCTTCAGACAAAGGTAAAGAATACGTAGATGTGCTAAAGGAAGAGCTGAAATCCAAAGGTATATCTTCCCTAACTTACGAAGAGCTGAGCGAGGAAAACCTTAAGCTCTTCGAAAGTGGGAAGGTGAACGTGCTTATTGGTATAGCATCCTACAGAAATCCCTTAGCCCGTGGTTTTGACATGCCCCACGTGGTAAGGTATGCCCTATTCTACGGCGTACCAAAGATAGTAGTTTCCTTAAAGTTTGAGTCTAATCTATCCCATCTTTTATGGGCTCTGAGCTCCATAAGGTCCAACATAGTTAAAAAGCTACCTCATCTTTCTCAAAAGCTTGACAGCTGGCTTTCTCAGCTAAGAAGGTATCAGTATCTTAGCGAAGAATTTTTAAGCGATAAGCCCGAGCTAAAGGCTAGGATAGATAAGTTAAAGGCTGAGCTGGAGGAATTCTTCCGCTCAGAGGAGGTCTCAGCTGTTTTAGAGCATTCTGAAGATGTTAGTCTTAGGATAACAAAAGAAGGCTATCAGCTAGTGGTTTCGGATGTGACTGGTTATCTGCAGGCAAGCGGAAGAACTTCTCGTATGTTTGCGGGTGGAATAAGCAAAGGCTTAAGTTTGGTCCTTGTGGATGACAGAAGAGCATTCAATCACCTTATTAAAAAGGTAAGATGGTTTAGTGAAGACATACAATTCGCTAAAGTAGAGGATGTGAACTTTAAAGAGCTAATCTCAGAAATAGAAAGAGACAGAGCTTTTATAAAAGGGTTTATAAAGAGTGAACGATTCTCCAACAACACTGATCTTTTAAAGCCTGTGCTTATATTGGTTGAGTCACCTAACAAAGCCCGCACGATCGCAAACTTTTTTGGAAAGGCGGTGCGTAGAAGAGTGGGAGGTCACGAAGTTTTAGAAACAGCAACAGAAAGCTATTATCTGATGATCACCGCTTCCTTGGGACACGTTTTGGACCTTAGCAGCGAAGGAGGATTTCACGGAGTGATCCTGAAAGACGGAGTGGAGCCTATCTACGAGGTAATCCAGGGAAAGAACGAATTGGTTGAAAGCATAAGAAGGCTGGCCTTTGAAAGTCAAGAGGTATTCATAGCAACTGACCCGGATGCGGAGGGAGAAAAAATAGGATGGGATATAGCCCAGCTTTTAAAGCCTTTTGCAGAGAACATAAAGCGCATGGAATTTCACGAAATAACCAAAAAGGCTATAATCAAAGCTTTCAACGAACTGAGGGATATAGACCAAAATAGGGTAAAGTCTCAGATAGTTAGAAGGGTTTCAGACCGATGGGTAGGCTTTGAGTTTTCGCAAATGCTCTGGTCTGCCTTTGGTAAAAACTGGCTATCTGCGGGAAGGGTCCAAACGCCAGTCCTTGGCTGGATAATAGAAAGGGAGAAGGAATACAGAAAAAAAATCTACAAAGTATCAGTAAATTTAGGGGAAAAGGACAAAAAACTTACCATTGAATGGACCTTTGAAAACGAGCAATCCGCAAAGGAGTTTTTCGACAGCTTAGAGTATGTGGAAATCCATACTCTCTCCGAGAGGGAAGAGCTAAGGTATCCCCTACCACCTTATAGAACGGACACCATGTTAAAAGATGCCAGCGACAGGTATAGGTTTTCTCTTCCAAAGACCATGGAGCTTGCCCAAACCCTTTTTGAGCTCGGGTTTATAACCTATCACAGAACAGATTCAGTAAGGGTTTCTGATTACGGAATTGCTTTAGCCAAAGAATACATCAGAGAGGAGTTTGGAAAGTCTTACTTTAGCCCGAGGGTTTGGGGAGAAGGCGGAGCCCACGAGTGTATAAGACCTACAAAGATGCTTGAGCCAGAAGAGCTAAGATCTATGCAGGTGAGTGGACAGCTTGAAGGTATAACCAATCAGCACATACTCCTTTACGAGCTAATATTCAAAAGGTTTGTGGCAAGTCAGATGAGACCTGTGAAGGTTAAGGTAAAGGAAGCGTTGATAAGAGCACAAGGCTTAGAGCAAAAAAGGGAGATCATCACAGAGGTGTTGGAGGATGGTTGGAATAGAGTCCTTCCCTTGGAACTAAGTCCTTCATTGGAAGGGAAGGTTTATGTAAAAGAGCTCAAACAGCTAAAAAAACAGCCAAAGGCCTATCTATACACGCACGGAGAGCTCGTGCAGGAAATGAAAAACAAAGGCATAGGCAGACCATCCACTTACGCAACGATAATATCCAAGCTAATTGAAAGGGGATACGTTATAGAGAAAAAGAACTTCTTGATACCAACCAGCTTGGGCAAAATGGTATATGAATATCTTAGCAAAGAGGAAAACACCAAAAAGTTTCTCTCCGAGCAATTTACAAAGGAATTGGAGGAGCTTATGGATCTTGTGGCAGAGGGCAAAGCGGACTACCAAAAAATTCTTATAGATTTATACCAGGATATAATAAGTATTGAACAGCTTTTGGAGGTAAAACAATGATACTACATCCTATGTTTTCTTATCCAGCTCTTCTTTTAGCCTTTGTAGTCTTTTCAATGTATATATTGGGAACTCTTTCAGGCAGGGAAAGTTTAAACAAATACGCACTATATGTAAACGTGCTTCTATCCTTTGTTCTACTTTTGGCTGTTTTCTTTGGTTTTAGAGTGTCAGAGGTGCCTCTTGTAGCGTCAAAGACACCTTTCCTTTGGGCTTTTCCTCATAAATGGAATGGCATACTGCTAACAGTATTTTCCTTCATAACTCTGGCTTACTTCAAGCTAAAAGCTGAAGGCTCTAAAAAGGTTGGATTGATCTTATGTTTTATTGGTTTGTTTATGGTTTTGTTCCAACTTATAACCGGATGGATGCTAAGGTTGGTCTTCTTCTCCTAGATTTCTCCTATAAGCTTTAAGGGTGTTTAAAAGTAGAGCGGTTACGGTCATAGGTCCCACTCCTCCAGGCACTGGAGTGATAGCATAAGCCTTGTCCTTAACCGACTCAAAATCCACGTCCCCTAAGATCTTGTCTCCCACCTTGCTTATACCCACATCCACCACTACAGCTCCTTCCCTTACCATATCCTCTTTTATCAGGTGAGGAACTCCAGTGGCTGATATTATTATGTCTGCCTCAAGGGTGTATTTTTTTACGTCTTTTGTGTGTATGTGGCAAACGCTTACTGTAGCATCCCTCCAGAGCATAAGCGCGGTAAGTGGTCTTCCCACTATAAACCCCGCACCTACAATAACCACATCCTTTCCCATTAAGTCTATCTGATAGTGTTTTAAAAGAAGGTCTATGCCTAAGGGAGTGCAAGGCACAAAGCCCCCCTCTATCCTTCCCAAAAGTCTGCCCATGTTCTCTGGATGAAATCCATCCACGTCCTTTTTGGGTGAGATGGCTAAGATGACCTCCTCCATAGGTATGTGCTTTGGTAAAGGTAGTTGCACTAAAATGCCATCTACGTCTTCTTTTGCGTTAAGTTCTGCAATTAGTTCCAAAAGCTCGCTAAGGTTTGTGTTGTATGGAAGGTGATACAGTAAAGACCTTATACCCACACTCTCGCAGGCTTTTCTTTTGTTCTTTACATAGACCAAACTGGGTGGATCTTCACCTACGAGTATAACTGCCAAACAGGGCTGTCTGTATCCTTTTTCTATAAAGCTTTCTACCTGTTGTCTTATTTCCCCTCTTATCTTCTCCGAGAGGGCTCTACCGTCTAAGATTATCGCTGAAGTTTCCATTTTGTTCCCGCAGGAGTGTCTTCTAAAACTATGTCCAATTTTTTAAGCTCATCCCTTATATAATCAGCTAACTCATACTGTTTTGTCTTTCTTGCCCTTTCTCTAACGTCCACGAGTAGATTTATAAAGTTTTCATCTAACGATGGTCTCCCTTCTTCTAACTTTTCCTTTACTTTTCTTTCCTTTTGGCATTCTGGTTTAATATCTTCAAGGATACCGAATATGCCCTTTACGTGTTTTAGTATAGAATCCATCGCATATTCGTAGGCAGATAACTCTTGCGTAGTTATGGCTTTCCTCTCAAAAGCTCCTTTCTTTATTTTGTTAAGCTCTGAAACTAAGTTGTAGATATGAGCTAAGCTGGCGGGAGTATTGAAATCTTCGCTTAGCTCCTCAAAAAACTTCTCCTCCGCTTCCTTTACCTTTTCAAAGAGTGGATGGGTTCCGGAAGCCTCCAAGGTGGGAAGACTTTTGAGCAACTCCAAGTCAAGGATAGTATCCCTTAGTCTCTCGTAAGCTTTCTTGGTTTCCTCCATCTTTTCCCAGGAGAAGTCTAAGGGACTTCTGTAGTGCGTAAAGAGAACTAAAAGCCTTAAAACATCGGGATGGTATTTAGAATAAACTTCCTTGAGGGTTATGTAATTTCCAAGGGACTTGGACATTTTTTGACCGCCTACGGTCACAAGCCCATTGTGCATCCAGTATCTTGCAAAGGGCTTTCCAGTGCAAGCTTCAGCCTGAGCTATTTCATTTTCGTGATGAGGGAAGACAAGGTCCAGACCTCCCGCGTGTATGTCTATGGTCTCGCCCAAGTGTTTGAATATCATAGCCACGCATTCGGTGTGCCAACCTGGCCTTCCTGGACCCCAAGGGGAATCCCAAGCAGGCTCTCCAGCTTTAGCGGACTTCCAAAGGGCAAAGTCCAAGGGATTTCTCTTCTTCTCCGATGGTTCTATCCTAGCGCCTGCCTCAAGCTCCTCTGGGTTTCTCTTTGAGAGCTTTCCATACTCTGGAAAGGTAGATACGGAAAAATAAACATCTCCGCCAGATTCGTAAGCGTAACCCTTCTCAATCAGCTTAGATATTACATCTATTATCTCTTTTATGTGTTCGGTTACCCTTGGTTCTACATCTGCTGGTTTCACACCAATGGCTTCCATATCTATGTAGTAGCTTGCTATGTATCTATCGGATATGGTCATAAAGTCAGTGCATTCATTTTTTGCTCTGTTTATTATTTTGTCATCCACATCTGTAAAGTTTCTAATAAACTTTACCTTATAACCAAGGTGCATCAAATATCTTCTGAATACATCAAAGACTATCAGACTCCTACCATGCCCAACGTGGGAATCATCATAAACCGTCACACCGCAGGTGTATATCTTAACCTCCGGCGGATTTATAGGCACAAATTCCTCAAGCTTACCACTTAAGGTGTTGTATATTTTCAAGCCCATAGTTTTAGATTATAATAAAATTGCATTGTTGAACGCTCTTTTGGTGGCTTTAATTGTTCTATTTCTTAGTGCCTGTGGTGGTTCAGGAAACTCCGAGACTACATCCAGGGATATAAAAGCATACCTAATTCCTTTATACTCTTACCCAGTAGGTAGTTATCAGTCTGAGTGGGAAAGGCTTTACCAATTGAGTACCAGCAAAAGAGTGTTTGTAATAGTCAATGTTTCAAATGGTCCGGGCGAACAGAAGGATCTGAACTTTGAGAATGCTATTAATCGTTTAAAGTCCAAGGGTTATAAAGTTGTAGGATACATCGCAACATCTTATGGTAAAAAAGATATAAACCAAGTACAATCAGAGATTGATAGTTGG
This sequence comes from uncultured Thermocrinis sp., assembly GCA_964655095.1. Lineage (GTDB taxonomy): Bacteria > Aquificota > Aquificia > Aquificales > Aquificaceae > Thermocrinis. The sequence goes on along the minus strand of CAZZKD010000121.1, from coordinate 878 downwards.
TTGGAATTTTATGGAAACAAAATAGACGGTTTTTTTCTTGATGAAGTTTCTAACACGCTTGATAAATACCAATACTACGAAAATATCTCCAGATATGTAAGAAGTAAAGACAAATTGATTATACTAAACCCGGGCACAAATATACCCTTAGAGTTTTTCAACCTTGCAGATAAGATAGTTGTGTTTGAAAGTCCCACGTCTGCATTTTTCAGTTTTATATACAATGATTACAGAAGTATAGACCCAGAGCGAGTTTGCACGATAGTATATAATGTATCCTCAAAAGAAGAAGCTGAGAGAATAAAAGCCAAAAGCCTTGAAAATAACAGCCATTGTGTGTATCTTTTGCAAGGGGATAGCTATTTTGTGCTAAGCCAATATATTGATTGATTCAGGAGGCTAAGGTTGAAAAAAACAGGAGAATTTACAGTAGCTTACAACAAAGAGGCAAAGGCAGAGTATGAGGTTATAGAAACCTACGAAGCGGGTATTGTGCTTGAAGGTTCGGAGGTAAAGGCTCTCAGAAACAAGCAAACGGTCTCCTTCAAAGACAGCTTTGTAAGAATAGAAAACGGAGAAGCTTGGCTTTATAACCTATACATAGCTCCATACAGGTATGCTACCATAAAACCACCTGATCCCTTGAGGAAGAGAAAACTTTTACTGCACAAAAGGGAAATCCTTAAACTTTTTGGTAAAGTTCAGCAGAAGGGTTTTACCATAATACCCCTAAGGGTTTATTTCAAAAACGGGAAGGTTAAGGTAGAGATTGCATTGGTAAAAGGTAAGAAGGCATACGACCGCAGGGAAGAGCTAAGGGAAAGGGATATGAAAAGACAGATGGAAAGAGAACTAAAGCACTGGCGATAAGATTATAT
>CAZZKD010000120.1:0-4113 GCA_964655095.1 uncultured Thermocrinis sp. | reverse complement strand
ATTTAATCCCAGTTGCAATCTTGCCAATTGGATTTCCAGATGAGGAACCCGAACCAACCCCAAGGAGAAGAATTGAAGATTTATTTCATGGATTGTAATTACCTCTATTTTATTTCAACCCAAGGCATATTATGTAAACTTCAACCTTCCCTACCAATAGAAATCAAAAACTACTTCAATTAATCTTAACTGTAAGAACCCCAAAAAATTTATTTTATCATGACCATTTTCCTAACTTGCCTGAATAACAATCTACCTTCTTCAAACGCCTCCATAACATAAGTATATACGCCACTTGCAACCTCATTCCCGTTTTTATCTCTACTATCCCAAACAAACTCATAATATCCCGCTTCAAAATCACCATCTATCGGAGTTAAAACCTCACGACCGATTATATCATAAATTTTAATTTTTACCTTACTTCTCTGTTGAACGTGAAATCTTATGACTGTAATTGGATTGAATGGATTCGGGAAATTCTGCAATAGTTCAAAACTGCTTGGGGTTTCTGGCTTTGTGTTAATTTTAACAACCTTTGATAAATCATAGATTTCCCCACGACTTGTTATGACTTCACAGGCAAGTAAAGCACCAACTTCGTCTTTTATATGAGTAGAAAAGGTTAAAGTTGTAATATCAATTTTCTCAACTAAATCCAATCTGCCGAAGTTTGCCACATTAATGATGATTAAACCGTTTGATGAATCAACATAGCACAAAAATACATTTTTACCATCGTTTATCACATTAAAAGCTTTTAGGTCTCTTACCTCCAAAACTTTTAAAATATCTGGATTATATTTCAAAACGACCTCTACCGCTGTTATAGAATCCGGGAAATTTAAGCTGACCTTATATGTAACTACATCTTTGTCATTATCGCCAACACGGACGTATAAATTTTTATCTTTCAACCTGACAAATTCTATCATCCTTTCATCAAAGTGATTTGAAATCTCGTCACTGTTTTGATTCTCAACCGAAAGCGCAACTAATTCCTTATTGTTATTCTGGAGATATTCCGAAAGTTTGCCAGCAAGTTTAAATCCACCTGTCTTTGCTGTCCAATTCCAATTCATCACAAAAACCATCAAATCTTCAAAATCTATTTTGCCATCCGGTTGTGGTATCATCTGCGGAGGTTGCCCAAGTGCTGGACCGATCTCCCGATGTTTGAGCTGAAAGTTCCAAATCTTTCTAAATTCGTTCAGATCAGACAAATTGACCTTTTTATCAAGGTTAAAATCACCAAGCAAACTTGTAACAAAGGAAATTTTTACATCATCACTTGGAGAACCCTCAGGGTCACCGTTTTTATTCCCATCAAGCGGATTCCCCAACAAGTCCTTAACACCATAGTTGAAATCACCACTTATGGAAATAAAAACTGTCTCAGCCGATGCAAAATTCACCAAAGGAATCACATTAAATACTGAATCATCAACCGAAGGCATAACCGAAAAATGATGCACCCCAGTCCTTGAAGCGTTTATATTTAATGCGCTCAAAAGTGAGTTGTATCGCACCTTCCGATCAAATTTTAATTTTATCGTGTCATTATAAAACGCCACATCTGATGGCAAAACAGATATAATAACAGGTCCAGTTTGGTTGTCAACTTTAAATCTACCAGTTGTCATAGCCCTACCCGTGTCAATATCAAGTGGTGTGACCCTAAAATAAACATAAACATCTTGATTGTATAGGTCAATATCCGTTCTCCAATTTGCAATTATTGTGTCTCCATTCTTTGAAACACTTTCAATCGTCGCCGGTTGCCAAGATGATGTTCCCTCAATCATAAATTCATAGATAAACCTCAACGAGTCCCTCTCCCTATCCAATGCTATAAACTTAATAGAATAACTACCCACAACCTCAATCTCAGGTGTCTCAATATAAGTGACCCTCGGTGGCTCGTTGTTATCAAGATGGAAACTTATCGTATCTTTTTTACCAAAACCCCATCCATCTGAAACATCAAAGCTCAACCTGACCAATCCATCATAAAATGGCAGATCTACTTTAGAAAGCCAAACTATCTCTCCGCTATATTTAGATGTATCAATAACCCCAATGGAATCAGATAGTGTCATAAATCTCCAATTGACCCCATCAACGCTATACCTCGCAAAAATTCGCAGTGTGTCCCCAGTCGTATCTATAACGGTATACCTCAACTTAACACTATCTGATAATTCCGCCAATGAATCAACAAGCGATATCAAAACCACTTGACCCTGATAGTTATCAAGTGAAAAATAAATTGAATCGCTTCCTCCCTTATCCTTATCAAATGGTGTAATCCTGAAATATACCCTCAAGTCAAAATCAGGAAGATCAACACGACTCAACCATATAGCAAAATTGCTATATCTGCTTGAATCAACAACATCATAACCAATTACCTTAGCCTTGTGCCAACTCCGACCATCAACAGAATATTCATACACAAGCGCCACACTATCTCTTTCCCTATCTTTAACATTAAATAAAATCTTAACCGAATCGCTCTGCTCACCCACCAAACTATTCAACACCACACTCGGCTCCTCGTTGTTATCAAGATGAAATGGTGATGATATATATGGCAAACCGGGATTCCTATCGTAAGGTATTGCTCTAAACAGAACACTATCTATATCTACCCCCCATAAATCAAATTCAGAACGCCAAGTTATATAACCAACATATCTTGATGAATCGCTCAAAATCGTGTCTCCAACAACTGTTGCACCCCTCCAAGTTTGCCCGTTATCTATTGAATAATCAAATCGCAATCTTATCGTATCCCCCTCCTCATCAATGACTCTGTAATTGAAAGTTATATCCCCAGAAAATTCAATTTTACTTGAGTCATAAATTGAAAGAGCGGAAACCGCAGGCACACCTATGTTGTCAATATTTAATACAACGGAATCATACCTCCCAACATCATTATCCTCCGGAAACACACCAAATACATATCTTCCAGATGATTCAGGCAGGTCATCCATCGTATGCCAAATTGTAGAGTAAACCCCAGGTGTTATAGCATTTCTAACCCAACTCACACTTGCAGTCCTCCAAGTAGAATCTGGCGAATAATGTCTAAATTTAAAATAAAGCTTGACCGAATCACTTTCTGCATCACTTATATTAAAACTTATCCCTATATCCCCACGATATGCTCCAGTCCTACGCTTTGAACCAAATATGGAGTCAATTTTTGCAACAGGTGGATAATTATTGTCAAGATGCATTGAAATTATTCCAGCCCTGCCCGTATCATTATCAAATGGTGTGAGCCTAAGATGAACAATCCTGTCCTCACCCGGCACATCATCACTTGAAAGCCAAATAATCTCAGATGAATACCTTGATGCAGGAATTATAGTATCACCAAAAACTTTTGCTCTCCTCCAATTTAAACTATCAAGCGAATATTCAAGCGAAATTCTCAACGTATCACTCTCTCTATCCATAAGTGTGAAACTTACCCTGACTGAGTCACTTACCTCCACAGAAATTGGCACAATCTCAACCGACGGTATATCATTGTTATCAATCTTCAAGCTAAGCGAATCCCCTATCCCATCACCCCAACCATCACTTGCATAAAAATACAACTTGACAAATCCATCAAATTTGTCAAGACCTTCTTTGCTAAGCCAGGTAAATATTCCCCTATACTTTGATGTATCAACCTTTGAAGGTATCCCAGTTATTTTCCCAGCTTTTGGCGAATCTAAACCCACAACATACAAAACTTTTATCATTAACTGATCCCCCGTAGTATCCTCAATTAAATACCCAATTTTAACACTATCAGAGTATTCAAACAATGTATCAACCAAAAACACTTTTACTTTTTGTTTTTGGTAGTTATCAACTCTAAATTTAATCTCCCCAGGCATTCCCCAATTATGCGGGTCTTGGTCCCTTGGCGTCACCCTCAAAACAACTTCACCATCATAATCTGGCAAATCCTCAAAACTACGCCAAACAAAATATCCAACATATCTATCCCTAACTATGTTGGATGTATCCCCAAATAAACTTGCAACCCTCCAATTATTACCATCATCAACGCTATACTCAACCCTTATCCTAACAACATCCCCCTCAACA
>CAZZKD010000119.1:0-6313 GCA_964655095.1 uncultured Thermocrinis sp. | reverse complement strand
AGGTTTTCTATCTGTCTTTGGACGTTTAAAACAAAGTTTTTGCTGTAGCCTTTGATTTCTTCTCCGTTCAGCAGCTTCTAAAACACTTCTTTTCTCTCTGTCTGACTTCTGATGATTTGTCCCGTTAGCTCAAGGACGTTTCTAAAAACTCTTGAAGGAATACCTTCAGGAGTAGGGAATTCTTTTTTCAAAATTCCCACAGCAGAGCCTTTTTGGGACAAAAGCTTAAAACCTTTTTCGTTCCAAAGTTTTGGGATGTAGGAATTAACTTGGTTTTTAAAGATAGAGAAAAGCCTGTCAAGGTGGGGATAAATTCTTTGTGGAAGAGTTAGCTCATAGCTAAGGATTTGCTCTTTCATTCTTTAACTTCTACCCACATAGATAAACATAACATGGTTTGAGTAGAAAATCAAAGAACTGCTGTTAGCCCTATCCCACAGGGCTTCCACAAGCACAAGCGGAAAAGGGAAAAGGTCCCTTGGTAGAACCTTCCCAAGAAAAGGGAAGGAATGCCAGGCACTTTGGCTGGCTTTTACCAGCTCCTGCTTAGAATTCCTTCCATCGACTGCCTCACAGGAACTTGGCTTACCCTGAAGGTTTTTAAGCTTTTTAATATACATTTAGCTTTTATTATAACCACCTGCTGTTGTTCCAACATTTGTTTTCTGTTGAATTATATTTTTTCTTAGAAGAAAGGGAGGTTAAGCCATGAAAAAACTTTTCTTTAGCATGGTATTTTTTGGTATTGCCTTTGGCGCAGATCAGATAATCTTAAAAAAACCACCGACTTCTTTGGGAAAATACTATCCTCCCCAGTCCAATAAGTTTGAGTATGTTGGTGTAATGCACGAAATGAGCGGTGCTTTTTATGGCATTAGGTTGAACATAAACGAAGGTAAATGGGACAAGGCTTTAGAATGGGCAAACAGACTAAAAGATGCATACAGTAGAGCTCAAAACATGGTTCCAGAGTGGAAGCAGTATTTCAAGCCTGCTTTGGCAGACCAGTTGGTAAAGGCAGTGCAGGCTAAGAACATAGATCAGGTTTTAAAAATCTCACAGGATCTTGGACAAACCTGTCAAAAATGCCATGCAGATAACCAAATAGCGGTTAAGCTCGTTTATCATTATCCACCCTTTGCTAACCTAAAAATGGAGGATCCGGTGGAATTTTCTCAGCTGAGCTCCAAAGATTATATGAGGAAGATGTCAGACTCTATGAAAGCTCTGAGGATCTTTTTAATTCAAGGGGATGTGCAAAAGGCAAGGGAAGCGGGTGAAGCTTTTGTGGAAAGAGTTAAGGGTAGTCGAGCGGTTTGCTCTAAGTGTCATACAAACAAAGCATCCGAACAGATTATCTTTAACAAGGCGCACGAAGAAGCTCTATCATCCATAGAAAGACTGCTTAAAGAACCACAACCAAACAGGGATGCCATATTTAAGGCTATGGCTGTAATAGGCCAATCTTGCAGCAGATGCCACAACACCCACCTTGTGCCTGCCATGGTGCAGGAAGCTTTTAGAAAATGATTTTCGTTTTCCTGCTGTTTTTTCTTTTTGGCTGTGAAAAGTTTGAGGAGATAGCAAGGGAAGAGGACCTTTTGCAAAGACCGGAGGCTAAAAGATGTTCTGATTGTCATAGGGAAATCTTTGAAGAATGGAAAAACAGCAGACACGCCAAGGCTTGGATAAGCGAACACTTTAGGTTAGAGTCTGAAAACTACACTAAGAACAAGTGTCTTTCCTGTCACGCTCCCCACCAGGTGGACCCAGACAAAGAGCCAGTTCTTAGAGTGGAGTTCAAAGAGGATGGTATTGGTTGTGTAGCCTGTCACTTTAAGGAGGAAACTAAGGCTATGCATGGACCGTTAAAAGTTTGGTCCCCTCCCCATCCTTCAAAGCAGGACATAAGCTATACAAAGTCCAACTTTTGTGCAGGTTGTCATCAAGAAACCTTCAAACAATGGCAAGCTACCGGCATACAAAAAAGCTGTCAAGATTGTCACATGCCAAGCCTTGGTAAAAAGGACCTTATTCAAAAATTCCCCTTTCACCTTTTCCACCTATCCAAACCCAGACACTCCCACGAGTTTCCAGCTTTGAAGGCAAAGCCAGAGGACCTAAGGCTTGAAGTTAAGAAAGACAAACTTTACATAACTAACGTGGGAGTGCCTCACAACCTTCCCACCGCAGACCAAGGAGACCCAAAGCTTTACATAACCGTTGTCGCCAACACATCCGAAGGACAAAAAACCATAAGAAAACTTCTTTCTGCACAGGCAAAAACAGCCCTTGAGTATGGAAAGCCTTTAGAGTTAGATATACCAGAGGACTCAGAAAGCATAAGGGTAATCATTCACAGAAAACTTTCACACCAAGAGGAAAAGGAGCTCATATTAGACAAAACTTTGAGATAATCATTGGATTTTTATTCCACTTGTATCCTTTTTACCTTTTCCTTTTTGACTTCCTCCTTGCCCTCTATCTTCTTCTCAAGCTCCTGAGTTTTGTAGTCCAAAAGGGTTTTGAAAATCTTCAGAACAGACAGCTCAATGGTGTATAGATTCTTCATTATTTCCCTTCTTACTTCTTTTGGTGGCAATAGCAGTTCAAAGATTTTTCTTACCTCTTCCCTCATTTCCTTTACTTCTTGTTCCAAGCTTTCCACCTTCAACTCCTCTCTTTCCTTTTCCATTGCTTATAAATTTATTCCTCTATTATTCCACCTGCAATAAGCACGTCTTCCTCATAGAAGGCACAAACCTGACCTGGTGTTATTCCTCTAACCTTTTCTTCAAAAAAGACTTTGTATCTTCCATCTTCTAACTTTTTTATGTGCTTAACGCCAACGGGAGTGTTCCTATACCTCACCTGAGCTTTTGGCCTGTCCCACATAGATAAAGGAAGGTGAAAGTTTAAGTCCCTTAAAATAAGCCAATCCCGATACAGAGCTTCTTCCTCTCCAAGCCATACTACATTTTTTTCTGGGTCTAAACCAACAACATACACTGGCTTTCCAAGGGCAACCCCTAAGCCCTTTCTTTGACCTATAGTGTATTTGTAAAAACCGTCGTGTTTTCCTACAACCTTTCCTTTGTAGATAAACACTCCCTCTCTTTTCCCCACCCTATCCATCAAAAAAGTGCCTACATCTTTCCCCATCAAAAAGCAAACATCCTGAGAGTCCGGTTTTTGGGCTACCTCAAGCCCGTATTTGACTGCCAAAGCTCTAACCTCTTCCTTTGTCAAATCTCCCAACGGGAATTCCAAAAGCTCTATGTCTTCTTCCCTCAAAAGAGCCATAAAGTAAGATTGATCCCTTTTTAAGTCCTTAGCCCTTGCAATTAATTTCCTTCCTTTGTAATCTACAATCTTGGCATAATGTCCTGTTGCCAGTTTATCTATAAGCGCCACTTGTCTTAGGTATCTTGCAAGAAAGCCTGTTTTTACATCCCTATTGCACACAGCACAGGGATTGGGCGTTTTACCTTCCATATGTGCTTTAACAAAAGGAGCTATCACCTTTTCCTCAAAGAGTTTTTCCCAATCTAAGGTAAGGTGCGGAATACCAAGCCTTTGGGAAACCTTAACCGCATCCTGCACGTCCTTTGGAGAACAGCAAACCCTGAGTTCATCGCACACCTCTTTGTGAAACCTCAGAGTAATGCCTATAACTTCATAGCCTCTTTCTTTCAGAAGAAGAGCACTAACACTGCTATCCACACCACCGCTCATACCAACCGCAACACGCATGATTAGGATTAAATTTATTCTCTATGCTGAAGGCATTTTTAAGTTTTCTCATCTTTTTTACCTTTGCCTTTGCAACAGAGGAAGCTAAGTTTGTTCAGACGGAATACAAAAAACCCTTTAGGGTAGTTTATGAGCTTTTCTTGGACCATCCAGAAAAGTTAAGACCTGCCCTTGGTTGGATCTCAAATGTTATATTCGTTTTAACCAATCCGCCTTACAACTTCAACCTTGAAGACATTGACATAGTGGTGGTCTCTCACGGTAGAGAATTGGAGGTGTTCGCCAAAGAACACAAAGATAAATACCAAGATATAGTGGAAAGGTTGGAAAGCCTATCCCAGTATGGAGTAAAATTCAAGCTTTGCAGGATAGCCCTAACTCAGCTTTACGGCTATTCAGAAAAGGATCTTTACCCCTTTGTGGAAACTGTGCCTTCAGCAATTACAGAAATAGCCCATTGGCAGCAGATGGGATACTCCCTTTTGATCCCCATGGTGTTTGAAATAAGAAGGTAATGCAAATCCAAGAAGGGGACTTTGTTTTAATCCAAATTGAAGACAAGAGGTTTTTGAAAAGGCTTACAAAGGGTTTTAGCATAAACTACGGAAAGAAAACCTTAAAGTTTGAACAAATTGTAGGAGAGGAATACGGTTCAAAGGTTGGAGATTTTTACCTCCTTAAGCCCACCTTAGAAAGCATAATACTTTACGGCTTCAAAAGGAAAACCCAAATAATTTATCCAAAGGACGCCTTCTACATAGCCTTTAAACTCGGCATAGACAAAAGCTCAATCGTTTTGGAATTTGGAATAGGAAGCGGTGCCCTTACCGCTGTGCTTTCCCAATTGGCTGGCAAAGTAATAGCTTACGAAGTATCTCAGGAGTTCTACAAAAACGGTTTGAAAAATTGGGAGACTTTTGGATTGTGTAAGAACGTGGAAGCTATAAACATGGACTTTGCGGAGGCAGAGGTTCAAGAAGAGTCCTTTGATGCGTGCTTTGTGGATGTGAGGGAACCTTGGCACTATCTGGAAAAGGTGCATAAGGTCCTAAAAAGGGGAGCAGTCTGTGGCTTTTTGCTACCAACCACCAACCAAGTTTCCCAGCTTTTAAAAGAGGCGGAAGGGTTATTTGGTGGGCTTGAGGTTTTGGAAATTCTTCTCAGAAATTATAAACCCGTCTACGAAAGACTAAGACCAGAGGATAGAATGGTAGCCCATACAGGCTACCTGATCTTTGGTATGAAGATAATGTAACTGTCTTTTATGTCCCTCAGAGTTATTCTGCAATAATCGTATCCTTTTGGTATTTCTTTTCCTTTCATGATAAACACGCCTTCCTTAGCTAAGGTCAAAAGCATAGGTTTTATATCTTCCAGTTTTCCCAAGGCTCTGCATAAGGCATAATCAAACTGCTGGTTTAAGCTCTCTGCCCTTTTGCAAAGAACTTTGTAGTTTAGGTCCAAGTTAGCTCTTAAGAACTCCAAAAACGCACACTTCTTTGAAACAGACTCTATCAATGTTATATCTAAGGTTTCTCCGTAGTATATGCTCAGGGGGACACCAGGAAAGCCCGCACCACTTCCCACATCGCAAAAAGTCTTACCTTCAACCTTTACTTCCTTTTCCTTAAAACAGAGCGTAAGGGTCAAAGAGTCTAAAAAGTGTCTGATGGCTATCTCTTTTGGATCTTCTATGGCGGTCAAGTTGTGAATCTTGTTCCACCTTTTTAGCTGTTCAAGATAAATGGAAAATTTTTCTAATTTCTCTTCCGTCAGATAAAAACCGTTTCTTTCAAAGATTTCCCTTAAAAGCTTTTCAGAAGGTATTTTATATCCTCCGCCATCTTTTCTGGATCCTGCTTAGACTCAGTGTAAAGAAGCTTTATTTTCTTGTCCGGAGTTATAAGGTAAATGGTAGCGGTATGATCCACAAGATAGCCACCCTCAGACTGCCCTTCCACTTTTCTGTAGTAGGCTTTGTATTCCCTCGCTGTCCTTTCTATTTCTTCTGGAGAGCCAGTAAGTCCTATAAAAGTTGGATAGAAAAAGGGAACATAACTTTTAAGCACTTCGGGTTTGTCCCTTTCTGGATCTACGCTTATAAAGATCACCTGAACCCTTTCCCTTTCCTTTTCGCTTAGCTCTTTCATAGTGTTTGCCAAGGTTGTCAGGGCAGTGGGGCAAACATCAGGACAGAATGTATAGCCAAAAAAGAGCAAAACTAACTTGTTTTCTTTTAGAAAATCAGATAGCTTTACCCTTTTACCTTCTTGAGAAGTTAGCTCAAAGTCATAGGCTGGTGCATCGTAAAAGTGACCATGAAACTCGTGCGCTCTTTTGCAGGAAAAAAGAAGAAGGCTCAAGGTTAAAATTATGGTTAAAAATTTCATAATATTAAAATATAACCTAAATTACAACCTCTTCAACCTTTCCCTTGCATCCAATTCCCACGGCCTTTTTCCGCCAGAAAGCTCAACCGCCGTTTTGTAGTTCTCAAAAGCCTTCCGCCTGTCTCCCAAAGCTTCCCAGTTTCTTCCCAAGTAGTAATAAACGTCTGGAT
>CAZZKD010000118.1:0-3620 GCA_964655095.1 uncultured Thermocrinis sp. | reverse complement strand
CGGGTGGTAGTGGAGTAGGCGAGTTGGGTGGGATAGAGGTTTTCTCCGGCTTTCTTTCACTTTCAGCTGTGGGTGGGTTCGTCATACTTTGGCGTTTTATAACTCAGTATATAAGCGCTATAGTGGGTGGTGTGGTGTTTTTCTTTTTATTTGTTAAAGACTCAAAAGGCTATCTTTTGAAATGAACCTTTTTAATCCATACTACTACGCTGTAAAGCTCAGAAATTGGCTATACCATAGGGGGATTTTGAAGTCTTATGCCTTGGATGTGCCTGTTATATGCGTAGGAAATCTCTCTGTAGGTGGCAGTGGAAAGACAAGCTTGGTAAGGTTTATCTCAAATGCTCTTTCTGAAAAATTTCATGTCGCGGTGCTTTTGAGGGGATACAAAAGGAAAACTAAGGGCCTTTTGATGGCATCCTACAGAGGGGAAGTTAAAGCAGGTTGGGAAGAGGTAGGAGACGAAGCTTACATGCTCTCAAAGGTCTTGAAAAACTCAAGCGTGTTGGTGTGCGAAGACAGGGTCTTAGGAGGAAACTTTGCGATAAAAGAGCTTGGAGCGGAAGTTATAATCCTTGACGATGGATTTCAACACAGAAGGTTAAAACCTGACCTAAGCATAGTGCTTCTAAAGGAAGGGGATTTAAAAGACAGGCTTTTGCCCTTTGGACGTTTAAGAGAACCATTAAGTGCGCTCAAAAGGGCTGATGCTGTGGTGCTTTCTTACCAAGATGTAAAGGAGTGGGATCTTACCTTAGAAAAGCCTGTCTTTAAACTTTACAGGACCAACTGGAGGATAGTTTCCGCTGATGGAAGGATTGTGGATCACAAAGACAAAACCTTTGTTGCTTTTTCCGCTCTTGGAGACAACGGGCAGTTTTTCCAGACATTGGTAAAGCTTGGGATAAAAGTTGAAAAGTTTTTGAGCTTTCCAGACCACTATCACTACAAAAACTTCGTGCTAAAAAAGGAAAAGCTTTACCTGACAACTTTAAAAGACTTTTTTAAACTTGAACCTTCAGAAAATTTATTCTACCTTGACTTTGACCTTAGGGTGGATGGTCTTTTAGGGTTTATAATTAACAATATAAGGGCTGGTAGCTCAGCTGGCAGAGCAACGGACTCTTAATCCGTGGGTCGCGGGTTCGACTCCCGCCCAGCCCACTTTTAGTCATGGAAAGGCATGAGCTTGCACACATTCTTATAATCCTCGTAGGTCTTCTTAGAGCCATTGGCATAGCTTCCATAATAGCTTTAATATTCTTGGGTGCAAGAGTAAGGTATATATTCATAACCGCCATTCTTACAGTAGGTGGGATATTTACCACCGCGTTGAGCTTTTTGTTGGGAGTGCTGTCTTTTTTCCACGCTGTGGTGTATGAGTTTTTTGCCATTGGTTCTATTTTAGCAATGCTCTATTGGGCTTACAAAGACAAAAAGAACGCTCCACCACCTAAGCCTTCGGAAAATACGCGTTGTGCCTTTTGTTCGGCAGTAATAAGGGAAAACAAAGATTACGTCGTGTTAAAGTGTGCAGATCAATATCTTTTCTTTGATTCGGAAGAACACATGAAGGAATTTTTAAAAAATATTGAAGAATACAAAAAGTTCAAAAAACTAAACATCGGCAAACCAGAGTGTTATTATTCTAAAACCAACGGACGATGGATCCAGCTAAAACAAGAAGAAGTATGAATACAAGAGGCTAACTAATATTCTGTAAATACCAAAGGGTAGAAAACTGTATGAAGATACAAATCTTAGGAAAAGCTTTACTGATAGGATGGCTGTTAAGAAGGAAACTGCAAAGCCTATTGCCAAAAGATGAAACTCCTGAAAGCTAAACTGAGAGTAGGACTTGTAAAGGTCATAGCCTGTGGCGGATAGCATGGTGGGCACTGCCAGCAAAAAGGAAAATTCTGCTGCTTGTTTTCTGTTTAGTCCCATAAGCATACCGCCTATTATTGTTGCTCCGCTTCGGGATACGCCCGGCACCATAGCCAAAGACTGAAAAAGACCAATCACAAAAGCTTTGCTAAGGGCTAACTTTTGAACTTGATCTATATGGCAAAATCTTTCACACCACCTGTCCGCAAAAATCAAAAAAACGCCACCTAAGAGAAGGCTAACTACTACCACCAAATCGTTTCCGATCAGGTAGCCTTTGATGAACCTATAAAAGGTAAAGCCAAGTATGCCAGTAGGAAGGAAAGCCAATATTATTCTCTTCCATGTTTCAAAGTCTGTTAAGAATCTTTTTAGGTAAAGGGAAAAAACCGCCAGTATGGCACCAAGCTGGATAGAAATCTCAAAGCTCTTGGTAAATTCATCGTGAGTTAAGCCTAATATATGGGCTGTGAGTATAAGATGGCCAGTGGAAGATACTGGCAAAAATTCTGTCAATCCTTCAACAAAGCCTAAGATAATCGCATCCTTTGGACTCATAAAAGTATCCTCTTTAAAAGCTCTATATCTCCCTTTACCTCTTCCAGAACCGCCTTTACACTTCCTAAAACAAAAAGCAACTGCATCTTTACAGGAAACAAATTTTCCCTATCTATCCACAGTCTCCACATACCTTTTGGCTTCAAAAGTCCTTTTGTTTTTATATTGGGTTGCACGTTTAAAACCAAAGCCCTGTATTTTTCCAATACCAACTCTTCACCCACTACGGAGTAGGGTATGCTGTAAGTTTTGGCATCGTAAAACATCTTCAAGTTTCCGCTTTGTTCTTTTAGAGCGCTCTTGTATAGCATCAAACTTGCGGTATAGGGATCCACATAATCCGTATAATCATAAACTCTTTCCTCTATCCTTTCTTGTTCTTCTGTTAGCTCTACGTAGTGTATCTCTTTTACGTAAATCTTTGAGTCTTTAAAGGTATAGTGCTGTCTTCTTTTAAAGCTTCCTTCTTCTTGGTGGTAGAAAAACTCAATGGGAGTTAAACTTTTTATGTAAATTACCGCATAGCCGTGGTTATATACCCTTTTTACAAGGCTACCTATGTTGATGGTTCTGACCCAACTTGAAACCTTTAGATTTTCTCCTTCCTGCTTGTAGGTTATGCAGGTGCGGGCTACAGGGAAAAACAAATAGTAAGCCTTATAGCAAAGGGTAAGCTCGCTGGCAAGTATGCTGAAAGGTAGAAGAAAAAGTAAAAAGAGCATTTTTTTAAATCATTATAATATAAAGCGGTTTCGTCCAAATTTATTGCATTTTGTGTTATACTCACTTATATACGTTGGGTGAGAAATTAGTAAAGCGTTGCGTTTCTTTATTAGAGAGCCCTTTTTAATTATCCGTTCCTTGAGGGCAGAAATTTTATTCGAACCTTTGATATTCCTTAACTTGTCGACCTCCCGGGATTTTTACCCTATTGCAGGTCGACAGAAAATTTGTTATATTTTATAAATGTCCCCCCGAGATGGGGTGTTTGTTGGGGGCTTTGTCTCCCAATGTTTTCAGCTTGTCAGTTGAATATGTGAATGGGGTGGTTTCTTACGTGCCTATAGGGGATTGAAACTGGCTTCCAAAAACCCTTTTATCCCAAACTCAGTTTTTTTCTTACATGTTTATAATTGGCTATAGCTTTTTCAGAAAAAGCTATGTGCTTAGGTAAT
>CAZZKD010000117.1:0-4693 GCA_964655095.1 uncultured Thermocrinis sp. | reverse complement strand
TTGGTAGGAGCAAAGATGTGGAAGTGGGATAGTTCTGAAGTTCATTTAGAGTTGGAAAATGTAAGCAAGGTCTTTGGGGGTGTATCTGCGGTCAAGGGGGTAAGCCTTAGCATATACAGAGGGGAATTTTTCTCCCTCCTTGGACCCTCTGGCTCTGGTAAATCTACCATTCTAAGGCTTATAGCAGGTTTGGAAAGACCTGACGAGGGAATTATAAGTATAGAAGGAAAAGTGGTTGCGGACAAAAAGGTTTGGGTGCCACCAGAAAAAAGGGGTGTGGGACTTGTCTTTCAAAACTACGCCCTTTTTCCCCACATGACGGTGTTTGAAAACATAGCCTATGGTATTTCTTACCTTCCAAAGCAGGAGGTGAAAAAAAGGGTTAGGGAGCTTTTGGAGATGGTGGGCCTTGCCCACAAGGAAAAGTACTATCCCCATCAACTATCGGGTGGAGAACAGCAGAGGGTTGCCTTAGCAAGAGCTTTGGCAGTGGCCCCTAAGGTGATGCTCTTGGACGAGCCCTTTTCTAACCTTGATGCGGACCTAAGGAGGGACCTAAGAAAACAGACAAAGAAAATACTCAAGGAACTGGGAACCACAACCATTTTGGTAACCCACGACCAAGAGGAAGCCTTTTCTCTATCGGACAGGGTGGGAGTGATCAACGGGGGAGTTTTAGAGCAGGTGGGCACCCCCTTTGAAATCTATCACAGACCAGCCACGCGCTTTGTGGCAGACTTTGTAGGTATGGCAGACTTTTACAAAGGAAAGATAGAAGGCGAGGTTTTAATATCGGAGATTGGCAACTTCCCTATTAACGGTCAATGGAAGGGTAAGTCTGAAGAGGTGGAGATAATGATAAGGCCAGACGATGTGGATTTTGAGCCAGACCCACAGGGAAAAGCGGTTATATCGGAAGTGGAGTTTTTGGGCGCAGACATCATCTACACCATTTCCCTGCCCAACGGTAAGATCATCCACTCAGTAAAGACCTCAAGGGAACTTTACCCTGTAGGCACGAAGGTTAAGATAAAAATTGAACCTAATCACCTTGTGATCTTTTAAATAGGGTATAATTTTTAAGCCCGAGGAGGTCTTAGGATGGCAGCTTTAAACTCAAATGGTTTTGTTTTGACCACAGTGGATGAGCTTTTGAGTTGGGGTAGAAGAAACGCTTTATGGCCAGTAACCATAGGGCTTGCCTGCTGTGCTATAGAGATGATGCACACCGCCGCTTCACGCTTTGACTTGGATAGATTGGGTGTTATATTCAGAGCTTCGCCAAGGCAGGCGGACCTACTTATCGTGGCGGGAACTGTGGTAAATAAAGTAGCACCTATGCTAAAGCTTATTTGGGAGCAGATGCCAGACCCCAAATGGTGCATATCCATGGGCGGATGCGCCTCCGCTGGTGGTCCCTTCCCAACCTACTCCACTCTTCAGGGCATAGATAGAATAATCCCAGTGGATGTTTATATACCCGGTTGTCCTCCCCATCCTCAGGGACTTATCTACGGCATACTCCAGCTTCAGAAGAAGATAAAGCAGATGGGTGTTAGAAAATACGATAAAGCCTTTGAAGAGTTCAAAAAGGACATACAAAAACAGGGGCTTATTCCAAGAGAGGTGGAAGTCTAAATATGCCTTGGATGAACAGAGTTTCTGCAGAAAGGATAAAGTATGAGTTCAAAGACGTAGAGGTAGAATACACAGAGCATACCACAAACCTTCACGTTAAAAAGGAAAAGCTCATAGACCTTCTCAATTTCCTTAAGAACAAAGAAGGATACAGACACTTCATAGACTTTTCCTGTATAGACTTTCCAGATAAAAAAGAGCGCTTCCAGGGGGTTTATATTCTTTACAATCCAGATGAAAACGAAAGGGTTATAGTGAAAACTTGGGCAAAGGATGGAAAGCTTCCCTCTGTGGAAAAGCTATGGGCTTGTGCCAAATGGGCTGAAAGGGAAGCTTACGATATGTTCGGAGTGGAGTTTGAAGGACACGAAAACCTAAGAAGAATGTTTATGTGGGAAGGATACGAATACTTTCCGCTTCGGAAAGATTTTCCCTTGCAAGGTTTTCCGGAGGTAGAGCTACCCTCCTTAACCGAGGTGATGCATGGAAGAACAGACCCACCTAGTCATGACTACGAGCTTTTGCACACAAAAATAGCTACCTTGGAAGATCTTGAAAGGACAGAAAAAGCAAGACTGAGGAAAAAAGCCCAGCTTGTGCTAAACTGGGGACCTTTGCATCCGGGAACCCACGGCACCATATGGTTTTTGTTTGACTTAGATGGAGAAAATATAGTCCAGTGTGATGTGATCTTGGGACAGCTTCATAGGGGAATGGAAAAAATCGCAGAAAATCTTCACTACTTTCAGTTTCTTCCTTACACTGACCGGATGGATTACATATCCGCCATATGCAACGAGCTGGCTTATGTGAATGCGGTAGAAAAGTTATTGGGTGTGGAGGTTCCAGAAAAAGCAAAATACATAAGGACAATGTTTGCAGAGCTTCAGAGGATAAACTCCCACCTTCTTTGGCTTGGCACGGGTGCCTTGGACCTTGGAGCCTTAACCGTCTTTTTGTATGCCTTTAGGGAAAGGGAAAAGATAATGGACATAATAGAAGGAAACGCTGGCTATAGGCTAACGAGCGCCTTTTTGAGAATAGGAGGGGTGCATTATGACCTGGCGGAAGGCACTTTGGATGTGGTGAAAGCTTTCATAAAGGACTTTCCAGAAAGATTAAAAGAATACCATCAACTGCTAACAAGAAACAGGATCTGGTTAAGAAGAACAAAGGACGTTGGAATCATCACAAGGGAAGATGTTTTTAACTACGGACTTACTGGTCCGGTAGCAAGAGGTTCTGGTGTGCCATACGATATTAGAAAGCTTGAGCCTTACGCTGCTTATGATGAGGTAGATTTTGACGTGCCTGTGGGAGAAGTGGGAGATGTGTATGACAGATACTTAGTGAGGATGGAGGAGATGGTTCAAAGCCTGAGAATAATAGAGCAGTGCGTTAGCAAGCTTGAAAAGCTTCCAAAGAGTGCGCCTTACATAAACAAAGAACACCCCGCAGTAATGGCTCCAAAGGAGGAAGTTTTTAAAGACTTAGAGGATATGGTAAAGAACTTCAGAATAGTGGTCCATGGGGAGAACGCACCGCCTGGAGAGGTTTATGCCAGTGGAGAAAATCCAAGGGGAGAGCTTGGCTTTTATATATACTCCACTGGAGGTTCCAAGCCTTATCGCCTAAGAATAAGGTCTGGAGCCCTTTACAACCTTTCCATCTTTCCAAAGCTTATAGAGGGAAGGACGATCGCAGACGCTATAGCTTTGCTTGGTAGTTTAGATCCAGTGGTGGGGGAAACAGACAGATGAGCGAAGTGCTTATAAACCTTTTGGTTACCCTGATAAAGGTTTTTGTAGTGTTGGGTGTATTTTTAGGAGTTGGTGCCTATCTTACGTGGTTTGAAAGAAAGCTGGCTGGACACATACAGGGAAGACTTGGTCCCAAGCTGGTGGGTCCCTTTGGATTGCTACAACCTTTGGCGGACGGTCTGAAGTTGCTCACCAAAGAGTCCGTCATACCCGACAGGGCAGACAAGGTAGTGTATTATTTGGCGGTTGTTTTAGCTCTGGCACCAGCTATTATGCTCTTTTCAGTTATTCCTTTTGGTCCAAGTTTTAGCTTGTTTGGTGTAGAAATAAAGCCCATTGTTGCAGATGTGAATATAGCAGTTCTTTTGGTCTTTGCCTTCGGTTCTTTGTTGGTTTATGGCACCATATTCTCTGGGTGGGCTTCTAATTCCAAGTATGCTTTTATAGGCTCCCTTAGGAAGGCAGCGGTGATCATAGGATACGAAGTGGTGTTGGGCTTTTCTGTGCTTGGGGTGATCCTTTTGGCTGGGACTATGAGCACCACAGGTATTGTGCAAGCTCAGATAGAAAGAGGTGTTTGGTTCATAGTTTATCAACCTGTAGCATTCATTCTTTACCTTTTTTGCATGCTTGCAGAGTCAGGGAGGGTTCCCTTTGACATCCAGGAAGCAGAGGCAGAATTAGTAACAGGTTATCACGTAGAGTATGGCGGTATGCGTTTTGGCGTGTTTCCTTTAGCTGAGTGGTATCTGAACGTGATGGCTCTGTCTGCCATTGCGGTAGTGCTCTTTTTGGGTGGCTGGTCCGGACCTAACATCTTTGGTCCCCTTTCCCCCTACCTTTGGTTTTTGATAAAGATGTTCGGTCTTGTGTTTTTTGTCCTTTGGCTTCATTGGACCCTCCCAAGATTTCAAGCAAAGGACATAACAGAAATAGGCTGGAAGATCATGCTTCCCCTTGCGATCCTAAACGTTGTGATAACCGCCTTTGTGTATTATTTCATTTAAAAGAAATCAAAACTGTTGGAAAGATTTTGAGAAATAAGACCTTTTTTTATTAGTTCAGCTTCTTCAAATTTTATGATGCTTTCTGGCATCAGTCCCAGTGGGCACACCATAGAACAGTTTTTGCAATGAGTGCAAAGTTGAAGGTGCCCATCTTTTACACGCAAGAGGCTATCCTCTCTTTTTGAATGTCTCGGATCCTGCGTTAGTTTGTAAATTCTCAAAAAACTCATAGGACCGCCAAAGTCTTGGTTGGTTAGAAAGACTGGACAACTCGCATCAGATCGGAAG
>CAZZKD010000116.1:0-3419 GCA_964655095.1 uncultured Thermocrinis sp. | reverse complement strand
GTGCCCTTGATGATAGGAGCTAAGGATGTTGCTTTTCCAAGGCTCAATGCCTTTGGATACTGGGCATTCTTTGGTGCAAGCGTTTTAGTTCTGTTGACCCTCATTCCTCAAAACTGGATCATGATGCTCTGGACAGGATATCCTCCTTACTCTCTAAACGAAAATGCAGGTTCTACAGTTCTTTACGTAATGATAGTTGCACTTTACGGTATTTCCTCTACTGCGGGTTCTGTGAATATGATCACTACCATAGTTAGCCTTAGAGCCAAAGGATTGGGATGGACAAAACTCAACCTGTTTGTGCATACCATAATGGCAGCAAGCCTTATAAACCTCTTTGGAGTTCCCGCACTGCTTGGTGCAGGTGTGCTACTGTTCACTGACAAATACCTCGGAACCAACTTCTACAATCCAGCCTTAGGTGGAGATCCACTACTGTATCAGCACCTTCTTTGGTTCTACTCCCACCCAGTTGTTTACATCATGATCTTGCCAGCCTTTGGAGTGTTTTCTGAGGTAATATCCACTATGTCCAGAAAGCCCATCTTTGGATACGTATCCATGATGCTTGCCATATACGGCATAGCTCTGGTTGGGTTCTTCACATGGGTTCATCACATGTTCGTTTCTGGTGTGCCAGATTGGACTAGGGTTCTCTTTTCATATACCACACTGTTTGTTGCAGTGCCAACCGGTATAAAGATCTTCAACTGGGTGGCAACCTTGCACAAGGGAGCCATAAGGTTCAACTCTCCAATGCTCTTTACCTTAGGTGGAATCCTCATGTTCCTAATAGGAGGTCTTACAGGTATTCCAAACGCTATGGTTTCCATAGACTTGGGTATATCTGACTCTTTGTTCATCGTAGGACACTTCCACTACGTGCTTGGTATGGCTCTGACCTTTGGAGCCTTCAGCGGTATGTATTACTGGTATCCAAAGATCATAGGAAAAATGTATTCAGAAGGCCTTGCAAAGCTTAGCTTCTGGCTGATGCTGATAGGTGCTAACATCTTCTACTTCTTCCAAATGTATATGGGTATGGTTCATGGTATGCCAAGAAGGTATCCAGACTATCCACCTATACCAGAGTGGATTAGCCTGATGCAAATTCAAACGGTGGGTGCGGTAATACTTGGAATAGGTGTGCTCTTGAGCTTTATTAACTGGATAAAGAGCCTGTGGGGTCCAAAGGCGCCAGACAACCCTTGGGGTTCTCCATCACTTGAGTGGACCAAGACGGACACACCCGTAGGTCCTCATAACTTCAAAGAGTATCCAATAGAAGTGCCAGAAGACTGGCATCCTTATGCTTACTACAAAGGCTATCACACTCACATATAAGCTTTATGGTGCGCCTCGTGCTGTGGCTACTTCTCCCGCCCACATCGGGCGGGGCCTTGTAAAGGAGGAATCTTATGGATGAATCAAGGCAAAGAAGGGTTAGGATAGTTGGAACGCTTGTGGGACTTTTTGTTCTTGCCAGTTTTCTAACTGGACTTCTTGGTATGGCTCTTTCAGAGAAAAATAGGGAGTATTTCATGTACAGGCTCAAAAATATAAGAAAACTTCCTTTATTTAAGCCTACAGAACTACCAAAGGAAAACCGATGAGTGAAGTCGGTCATCTTTTGATATTTGCTTCAAGGCTCTTTGAGGTCTTTGGTTTTCTTATGGTAATCCTTTTTATCTTCAAAGGTATAGCTCTTAAATACGTGTTCATTACCGCAGGAATCACCACCTCTGGCATTCTTTTTTCTTTGTTTGGTTTTTTGAGCGGAAGGATTTCTGCCCTTCAGTCCTTTGCGATAGAGGGTGTTTTTGCTGTGTTTATATTAGCTTTGGCTTTCCACGCCTTTATGGAAAAGAGGGAAGAGAGGCGAAGACTTCCCAAACCACCAGAAAAGGTTAGGTGTCCAGTTTGTATGGGTTTTGTAAAAAAAGAAGATCAATACTGCGTAGCCAGAGAAGGAAAAGACTTACTCTACTTTGACACAGAAGAGCACTTAAGGAGATTTTTAGAAGACTTAGCAGAATACAAAAAACTTAGAAAGCTAAACATTAAAAAAATAGAGGACGTCTATGTTAAAGGTTGGAGCCAGTGGAAAAAAGTTGAAGAATACTTAAATGGCAATTAAAATACAAGGGGGGAGGTTAAGCTATGAGGAGGTTTTTGATCCTTTTACCTATGGTTCCAGCCTTTGCCCAACCTGTTATTGAACCAAAGTTTGCGGATAGGATTTTCCCTTACGTGAGCTATTCGGAAGTATGGACTGGCACCCCTGCAATGCTAAAAGATGTAGCAGTTCCAAACGTGCTGATTGTATATGGAGTGAATGAAGACACAGATGTGGTAGCTCAAGCAGGGAAAATAGCCTTTTATCTTGGTCAATGGGTAGAGGACATAGGCTTTGGGGCGGAAGAGGTAAAGCAGTCCAAAATTCCACCTCTTTTGGTAAGCGACAAACAGCTAAAAAACGTGCAGTGGAAGAACATCATAGTGGTTGGAACAAACAACGACATAGTTAAAGAGCTTGGGCTTAGCTTTGAAAAGCCAACCATAAGGTTAGTGGAAAAAGACGAAAAGAAAATGTTGATAGTGGGTGGGCAAAATAAAGAACAGGTCCTGCAGGCTATCAAATACCTTGCGGACGTTAGACTAAACTTCAAAGCTGGAGCATACAGGACTTTCTTTTCCTTTGTAGCCCTTAGAGGCCACATAGAAAAGGGAGAATTTGATACTGCTCTAAGGCTTGTTAGGAGTCCCATGGGGCTTTCTGCCTGTGGCAAAAACATGGCTTTGGCTGGACCTATGATAGCCCAATGGCCTGATGAGCTAAAGGCTGTAGTCAAGAAAAGAAACGCCATTCTTTACGTAGAGCTACCAAAGGCACTGGAAGAAAGAAACAAGGATAAAGCGGTAGAACTTTGGAAAGAGGCTATGTTCACCTGTTATCAGTGTCACCAAGGCATAGGCATACCTCAGGTAAGAAAGTTTAAGCCTGTGGAAGAAATACACGCAAAGCATCAAAGAATAGCAGAAGCCTTTGGTTTGGTAAAGGTAGTAGGGAACGAAAAGTCCTGTGTAGCCTGCCATGCTGGACAAACTCAAATAAAAGGCTACAAATGAAGAGAGTAATAGCTCTGTCCTTTTTCTTTCCCTTTCTTTTAATCTTTTTGTGCGTCAGGCTTGCCTTTACTGAGTTTTTTGTAGAGCTAAACTACAGGTTTGGAAACCTTCCACCAGACAGATGGGGGATGGACCAAGAAAGAAGACTTGAAATAGCCAAGCTGGGACTTAGGTCCGTTCTTTCCGATAAAGGTATGGAAGAGTTTATAAGCTCTGGACTATTTAGGGAGAAGGAAATAAGGCACATGCAGGATGTTAAGAGACTGCTTTCTGTGATATTCAAGGTTCTT
>CAZZKD010000115.1:0-5795 GCA_964655095.1 uncultured Thermocrinis sp. | reverse complement strand
GCATGCAGTTATCCTCTTACCTTTCTTACGGTGTGGAATGCTTTGGTGAGAAAGGCAAAGATTAAACCCTACAGCAGGGTTCTCATATGGGCTGGTTCTTCCGGTGTGGGTGTAGCGGGTATACAGATAGCAAAGCTCTTTGGTGCCTTTGTTATAGCTACCGCAGGCAATGAAGAAAAGGCAAGGAAATGCTTAGAACTTGGGGCAGATGTGGTAATAGATCACTACAAAGAAGATGTGGTTAAAAAGGTAAGGCAGCTATTTAAGGAAGGGGTGGATGTGGTGATGGATCATGTGGGGGAGAAAACCTTTTGGAAGAGCGTGGAGTGTTTGAAAAAAGGTGGAAAGCTTGTATTCTTTGGCACCACAACAGGCTCAAACGCACAGATAGACATAAGGTATCTGTTTGTTAGAGAGATTGAACTTTTGGGCACCTACATGGGACCAAGGGCAGACCTTTTCAAGATCACTACCCTCTTTGAGAGGGGGCTTTTAAAGCCCGTGGTGGACAGAGTCTTTGAGCTGCACCAAGCCCAAAAAGCTCACAGATACTTGGAAAACTCTATGCACTTTGGGAAACTGGTTCTAAGAGTTTCTTAGGAATATCACCAAGCCTGCTGAGTTTTTTCTTGATTATTTCTTGGGAGTATTTCTCCAAATAATACACTATGGTCTCCACCCTTATTTTTACACTGCCCGCAGGTTTGGTCTCGTCAAGCTCTCCAAATTTGAAAAACAGAGTGCCCGAAGATTCTACGATCTTCTGCACTGGAGTAAAGGTTGGCTGGTCCATACCACACTCGTAAGAGGAAAGTCTTATAACTCCTGTTATCCAAGGGAATTTACTTGCAAACTTTGCACCCCAGATTATCTCGTTGGTGTTTGAGCTGTAAGAGGAGGTCCATACGTCCGATATGTCCAAAGATATGCCAAGCCAGTCCAAAAGCCAATCATCTATTGGAAGGTAGTTATACCAAAGGATGGGATAACCATAAAGTTGAAACTCAGCATCTATTTCGTGTCCTATGCCTGGGTCCATGTGATAGGGCCTTGCAAGAACCAAAAGGGCTGGTCTGTTGTTTGCTACACACCACCTCATTATCTCAAGGGACTTGGATCTCATAGACTTTTCAAACTCCTCAAGGGCTTCAAAACCTTCTTTTACCGCCTGAACAACCTGATTGTAAGTTAGACCATCCACCGCATCTTTTAGGGCTTCGTAAAGATACTTTGGTAAAAGCTCAGGTTCTGCAAAAGGCACAAAGGGAGAAACATACTTTATACCCCTTTCCTTAAACTCGTCCCTTTCCTTTAGAAAACCTGCCTTTATGTTTTCTGGAGCCATCATCACCCTTGTGCAACACAGAGTGTCCAACACATGACCTTTTAAAAAGGAAGGAAGGGAATAGATCATAGGCACAAAAAGGATGTTTATATCTTTTTGAAGCAGTTCTCCTATATGACCCGCTAAAGCCTTCACAGGAAAACAGCTATCCATAGTTATCCTTCCCTTTCCGTAAGTTCTGTACTGTTCTTCTGAAGTATCTGAGCTAAAGACTACCTTTAGTCCCAAGCTTTCAAAGAATCCTACCCAAAATGGAGCAGTCCCCCAAATGTTCAAAAATCTTGGTATTCCTACCTTAATGGACCTTCTGTTTTCTTCTTGGCTTGAAGGCTTCCTTTTTAGCAATTTGGGAAAGGTTAGGAAACTCATTTTGAACCCTCCTTAACTCCTGCTGTAATACCTTTAGTTCCTGCTCGTCTTCCACCAAGCCTTTTGGGCAAGCATTGCCAACTATTAACCTTAACCATCCCTTTTCCAACGGAACTTTGCTCCAACTTCTTCCTTCACCTTCTCCTACATATACATCTATGAACGTCCTTTGGCAGTTCATAGGACACCACCTACAAACTGTGTCCGCAGAAGTGGTGGTTTTGTAGGTTAGATTTTCTATAACTTCAAAGCCTCTAAATCTTGTCCTTCCTTTGGCTTCCAAAGCGAGCAGGGCTACACCAAGGGCTCCCGCCTCTCCTGGATAGGGATGGACTACCACTTCAGCCCCAGGCACCTTGGACCTTATAAAGTCCCTCTGGGCCTTTACAACTGCCAAGTTCTTGTGGGTTCCACCCTGAAGGACAAACTTCCTACCTATTTGGGCTAAGTTGTTTATGTTTCCTGCGTATATCCACACGTTCATTGGAAGGATGTAACACAGTCCCGCAAGTATCTCCTCTGCCTTCCACCCCTTCCTTTGCTGATTTACTATGTCGCTCTGCAAGAACACTCCACATCCCATGGTAAAGCTTGGAATAGCCTTTGCAGTAAAGGCTAAGGAAGCTATCTCCTGCAGTGGTATGCCAAACCTTTCTGCCACGCCCTGCAAAAAGGCACCATTTCCAGAGGAACACTGAGAGTTTAATCTAAAATCCACCACAGACCCGTTCCTAAGGATCAGAATCTTTACATCCACACCTCCCACATCACATATGCAGTCTGCATCCGGAAAGAACTTCAGCGCTCCAGTGGCGTGAGCCACAGTTTCCACCACCGCATAGTCCGCACCGAGCACATCCTTTAAAAGGTCCTTTCCATAACCAGTAAGCCCAAGCCCTATAACTTCCACATCCTCCCCAAAGAAATCTTTTATCTGTCTAAATATCCCCTTTGCGTCCTCTATGGGATTGCCCTTACTGAGCTGATAGCAGGAAAATACAGGCTCTCCATCTTCGGAGACACAAACCGCTTTGGCAGTAGTTGAACCAAAATCGCAACCTATTGCGATCCTTTTAACCTTCTTTGGCGTTATAACTTTGTACTGTCCTTCGTATTCTTTTAGAAATTCTTCCAGTTCTTCTTTGGAAGATACCAAACCCTTTCTTCCCTCCCTTAGCTTTTCTTCGTATTGCCCCTCTTCTATCCACCATTTAAGCTTTTCTAAACCTTTGTAGTATCCCCCTTCTTCTTCCATGGCGTAAAACACGCATCCGAGTGAAGCGTAATAAAGGGAGTTTTCAGGAACTACAACCAACTGATCCATCTCCTCCTCTGAACAGTCAATGATGTTTCTTTCCTTCCAGATTCTTCTGAGATGAACCTTCCAGGCTTCCTGAAGCCCCTTGAAAAATAGGTTTGGACCTCCCAAAAGTAGCACCTTATACATGGGAGTATTTCCCTTTGTGAGCTGTGTCAGATTTTGATAGACCACCGCCTCAAAAAGGGATGCCATTATTTCTTCTGCCGGCACTCCAGCTTTTTGAAGAGTATTCACGTCAGCTTCCGCAAATATACCACACTTAGCACTAACCTTGTGCAGACTATAACCTATGTATCCCATAGAACTGAGTTTTTCCTGTGGAATGCCAAGCTTTCTTGCGGTCTTTTCTATAAAAGTTCCCGTTCCCCCTGCGCAAGCATTCTGCATAAACACCTGCTTTACCCTTTTGCCCTCCACCTCCTTAAAAAAGATAGCCTTCATGTCCTCCCCACCTATTTCACTTACAAACCTCACGTCCGGATGTAGTTTTTCCACCGCAGTAGAAACTGCTACCACTTCTTGAACAAACTTACCACCCACCAACGGAGCCAACAGCGTAGCACCAGAGCCCGTAAAGTAGACCCTGTCTCTGCCAGCGGTCAAACCGTAATGCTTTTCAAGTCTTTGCAAAAACTCCAAAACCTTTTCGGCGGTCTTCGTATTGTGTCTCTCGTAGGCTTTGTCCAATATCTTTCCGTTATCGTCCACCAAAACATACTTGCAGGTAGTGCTACCTACATCTATACCGACTATCATCTTACCTTCCCCATCAGCTTTGCTATATGATAAACGTAATTGGCTGCAGTGCCAATATAACCGTATCTTGGCACCCTGTAGGTAGCCCTTCTTAGCTCTGGATGATCTGCCTCAAACTCCCTTATCTTTTCAATAGTTAAACCTGTTTTTTCTAAGACCTCTTCAAACTCCTGCTTTGCCCTTCTTTTAGCCTCTGTTAGCACCATTTGACAACGAGAGTATGCATGCACCTCCGAATCGCCCTTTACTTCTATAGGTGCATAAAGCAGGTCCGGATAGTCAGCCAAGACCTTTGCCATAGCTCCAACGGACATAGTATTTGGCAAACAACCATAAGGAGATAGCTCGCATATCATATGAGCCTGTTTGTGCTTGAGCGAATATAGAGCCTTTCCTATGAGCATGTGCCCTTCACCGCCGGTTAATCTGTAGTAAAAGTAAGGTCTTGCAAGCTCCTTTAGTTCTCTCTGGTCTGGCAGTGGATTGGGAATGTAATTTAGAGCTTTTCTAAGCTTGTCGTAAGTTCTTCTGTAAAGCCATGCAAAAAAGGAAATTATAGCTTTCTTTAGATAGTATCTCTTCACAAAAGGCTTGGCATCCTCCAGCTTGAAAAGCTCCATGTTTATCAGATAGTCCATCCAAACCGCCACAGGTGGTGGTATTACTTCTGCGTTTTCTTTTTCTAACCATCTTTTTATGTTATAGTTGCCGTCTCCTTCGTGAGTTTGAAGCCAAAACTCCCCAGTTATTTTCACCCTTGGTTTTGGCTGAAGCCTATCCACTTCTATCTCGCTCCACAGCGCTTTTACTTCCTCAAGGGCCTTTACAAAGTAGTCTGTGAATATGTGCCAAAGCAAATTCCTAAGCTTTTTACCTACAATAGGCCTGTTTTTTAGCTTTTCATATAGAAGCTCTACGCTTTGATTTAAAACTTGATCTGTTTGTCCTTTCTTAACCTCGTAAGGTCTAATTGCATACTCCATATCTGTTAGTAAGTCCCCCATAAACATGGAAAAAACAAGCCCCAAAGTAAGTGGCATGCTTATTTCCAAACCCCCACCCTCTACAGATTGCTCAAGCTGTAAAAGGTCCAAAAGAAAGATCCTGAAGTCTTTGAGGTTTAACCCTTCCAAAACCCTTTCGTAAGACTCGTGATACTGTCCAAATCTACATGGACCGCATGCTCCCACTGTAACAAATACGTAATTGTTCTTAACCGCATCCCTACCTTCTGACTTTTCAATGTTCATAAGAGTTCTTGCCAGGTTTCCCGCTGTAAAGGTAGTAGGACAGCAAGCACCTACGTCTATGTATTCTTTGCCTATGTCCAAGTCAATCCTTTCTATGTTTGGAAGAGCTTTTGCCTTGTATCCCATATTTTCCAAGGCTCCTTCCATGAGTCTTTCGTGCTTAAAGGTGAGCCCACCAAAAAGTATGGTGGTGTGTGCTCTTTCTTCCTTTGTAAAAGGTCTTGGCTTGTAGGCTCTATATTCAAAGGCTAAAGTTTCCATACTACACCCTCCTTTATGGTTTTTTATAAAAATAACATACAGATCCAAACACTTAGGTGAGCTATATCATCGTTTGTTTTTTATATTAATTTAACTGCACAAATAACGATAAATGAAAGGCTTGAATTAACGTCGGGTAGTTCATATACTTAAAGCAGGAGGTAAAGCTATGGTAAAAGTTCTGTCTTTTTTAGCTTTCCTTGCCTTAGTTGTTTCTGTATTAGTTTCTTATGCTCAGCAAAGCCAAGATCATCACCACAGGATGAGCCCTCAGGTTCATAGATGTATGAAAGTTATGGAGGATCCGAAACATATGGAGGAGATGCTAAGATGAGCTTGGTTTTCTTTTTCCTCTTTTCGCTTTTTGCCTTTGCAAAACCAGAGATAACAGCTTACTACAATCCAAACTGTGGATGTTGCACGTCTTACTTTTCCAAGTTGGAAAAGGAGGGGTTCAAAATCAATAAAGTCAAAGTTTCTTACGAGGAATTGG
>CAZZKD010000114.1:0-3612 GCA_964655095.1 uncultured Thermocrinis sp. | reverse complement strand
CCTTTTCGTAATTCCACGTAAGAATACCACCTGCTAAGTTGTATGCTTCATATCCAAGATGTCTAAGCAGATAAGTAGCAAAGGCGCTTCTTTCACCGCTTCTGCAATAGACTATGATCTTTTTGTCCTTTGGTAAGCTTGAGTATGCAAACCTTAGTTCATCAAGAGGTATAAGTATGGAGTTGGGTATTCTTATTTGGACATGCTCCTGCGGTGTTCTCACATCCAGTAGCAGGACGTTTTCTTTTTCTTCTTCCAAAAGCTTTTTTGCCTCTTCTGGCGTTAGCTCGGGCACCTGAAACATAGCAGATTATTATAAACTATTTCTGCCACTTTTCTTTATCGTCGCCAAAGTCTTGACCTGTAATCTTTTTTAAAGCTTTTACTACTTCTATCCGAAAGGAATCCTCTTTATCTTCTAACGCGCGGATCAAAAGCTCTACCACACTGGAGTCTTTTATCTTTGCAAGTGTTTGAACCGCCTTAATGCGAACGTGCGATAGCATCCAGCGTTCAAATATTAGAGATGTTAAAAGTTCTATTACGCGTGGATCTTTTATCTCCACCAAGGCTTTTGATGCTTCCTCAGAGACATAATCAGCAACATCTCCCAACGCATAGATCAGGGCTTCCACCACGCGCGGATCTTTTATACCCTTGAGAGCTTTTACCGCTTCCCAACGTAAATGTGGATTGCCCTTTTTTAAAAGCTGAATGAGCGGTTCTACTGCGCTGGGATGTCCTATCTTCCCAAGCGACCAAATAACTGCCCTGCGCACGTTTTCGTATTTGTCTTCCAGGGCAGATATTAGAGCCTTTACTGCATCTGGATGCTGAATATTTCCAAGGGCTTTGGATGCTTCAATGCGCACGATAAAGTCTTCGTCTCTAAGCGCATCAATAAGAGGCTTTACTGCGCGGGGGTCTTTCTGTTTTCCAAGGGCCTGAACCGCTGTCTTACGGACAGAGCGGTTCCCATCCTTTAGTGCATCAATTAGTAATTCCAACGCACGCGGATCATTTATATTTCCAATGGCTTCTGTGGCTATAGCGCGAACCAGCCAGTTGCTATCCTTTAGGGCGTAGGTTAGCGGTTCCAAGGCACGTGGATCCTTCTTTTTTGCGAGAGCGTGAGCTGCGTATGCACGCACCTTTGGCTCCTTGTCCTTTAGCATTCCAATGATTGGTTCTACTGTGCGTGGGTCTTCTATCCGACCAAGGGATGCAACCGCCTCACATCGCACCTGCTCATCTTGATCTTTTAGGAGATCAATCAAAGGTTCCACTGCGCGTATATCTCCTATCCACCCAAGGACATTTGCCACTGCCATACGAATCCTTGGGTCCTTGTCCTTCAGTAAAGAGATCAACACATCCACTTTATCCTTCCCTTTTGCATCAAGAAACTTTAAAGATAGTTCTTGTACGCTTTTGTCCCTGCTTAAAAGTCCTAAAATTGCAGAGACCTTTTCCCTGTAAATTTTCTTTCTTTTAAGGTCTATTCCAGCTTTTTCAATGAGAGCCATGGCTTTGATTATGCTTTCGCTTGGATTATCTATCAAATACTCATAGCCGGGGCCATAAACCTTTTCAAAACGCTCAAAGATCTCTTCTCTTGAAAGGTCATCTTTTACGACCCACGTCGCAATTTTAACCACTTCTTCATCTGATTTTTTCCTTGATATTACTCGTCTTAGCTTTTTTAACTCTTCTGAAGAGTGTAAAAAACTCATGCGGTTATAATTTAATCTTTATGCACCATTTAACTGAAGAACAGATTGCACAGATAAAGGAAACACTCCTTGAGCTTAGGAATAAGGTTTTAAGCTCTGCCCAAGAGCAGATAAGGGATCCATCTAACATCATCTTTGAAGGTGGGGACGAGATAGACAGGGCTAATGTGGAAACTGGTAGATACTTAAATCTTCAACGAATAAAAACCAGAGAGCTAAAGCTTTTAAGAAAAATAGATTATGCACTTTACAAGATGGATGTGGGCACCTACGGCATATGCGAAAGCTGTGGTGCTCCCATACCCTTTGAAAGGTTGATTGCAAGACCTGTAACCACAATGTGCATAAACTGTAAAGAATTAGAAGAGGAAAGGGAACATGAGTGAAGAGTGGATGTTTCCAAGGGTTCAAAAGCTTCCAAAGTATGTCTTTAGTATGGTCAATGAGCTAAAGTATAAGCTGAGAAGGGAAGGGGAAGACATTGTAGATTTAGGGATGGGAAATCCAGACCTGCCACCTGCAGAACACATAATAGAAAAACTTTGTGAAGTAGCAAGAAGGGATAACGTGCATGGATATTCCGCATCAAAAGGGATACCAAGGCTTAGAAAAGCTATCTGCGATTTTTACAAAAGAAGGTATGGAGTGGAGTTAGACCCAGAAAGTCAGGCTATATTGACCATTGGTGCAAAGGAAGGTTACTCCCATCTAATATTGGCTATGATTGAACCTGGAGATTCGGTGATAGTTCCCAACCCAACCTATCCCATACACTATTACGCACCTATAATAGCAGGTGGAGATGCAATATCTATACCTATAATACCTGACAACGAAGAAAGCTTTGAGGAACATTTCCTTAAGCGAGTTCATGATACTTTGCGATCCTCATACAGAAAGCCAAAGGCTTTGGTGATAAGCTTTCCACACAATCCAACTACCCTATGCGTTGGAATAGAATTCTTTAAAGAGATAGTCAAATTGGCTAAGAGGGAGGAGGTTTGGGTTATACACGACTTTGCTTACGCAGATCTTGGTTTTGATGGTTACACTCCTCCGAGTATTTTGCAAGTAGAAGGAGCAAAGGACATAGCGGTGGAAATCTATTCTATGTCTAAAGGCTTTTCTATGGCTGGTTGGAGAGTAGCCTTTGTTCTTGGAAATGAGATCCTGATAAAAAATCTGGCACACCTTAAAAGCTATTTGGACTACGGAGTCTTTACACCCATACAGGTAGCATCCATAATAGCCTTAGAGAGTCCTTACGAGATAGTGGAAAAAAACAAAGAAGTCTATCAAAAGAGAAGGGATGTGCTCGTGGAAGGGTTAAACAGGATCGGTTGGGAGGTAAAAAAGCCGAAAGGTTCCATGTTCGTGTGGGCACGAATACCTGAGTGGGTTGGTATGAATTCTCTTGAATTCTCTCTCTTTTTGCTAAAGGAGGCAAAGGTTGCGGTTTCTCCGGGCATAGGCTTTGGAGAATACGGAGAGGGCTACGTAAGATTTGCTCTTGTGGAAAACGAACACAGAATAAGGCAAGCGGTAAGGGGCATTAAAAAAGCTTTTCAAAAATTCCGTCAGGCGGTTTAAATGTTCGAAGACTACTTTCCTAAGGTAATAAAAGACGCTTTGGAAGGGCTAACAAAGATTCCAACCTACGGGGAGAGAACATCCTCAAGGTTTGTTTATAACTTCCTTAAGCTGAACAAAGAGGAGAGGGAAAGGATTTTAAACAGTCTGATTTCTTTGAGTGAAGAAATAAAAACTTGCTCCGAATGTGGATTAATCTCGGATACGGACCCTTGCAGAATATGCTCAGACCCCAAAAGAAGCAAGAAATTTATATGCGTGGTGGAGGAATCTCAAGATGCATACGCTA
>CAZZKD010000113.1:0-1667 GCA_964655095.1 uncultured Thermocrinis sp. | reverse complement strand
CATAAAAGAAGGTCAAGGAAAGGATGGATAAAGATTCACGTTGCTGTGGATGTTGAAAGTAAGCAACTTGTGGATGTAAAGATAACTCAAGACAATGTTCATGACAGCAAGATGGCCATACCTATTGTGGAAGGGGTGGTAGAAGAGGCCCAGAGCAAAGGGAAAAAAGCTTGAGAAGGGTTTTGCAGATAAGGGTTATGATACTCATGAGATTTTTGAACAGTAAAATTTAAAGAGAAAAAAGATAAAAACAATCGTTTTCCTCAATCACTTACCCTTACTGATTGTTAATATAATTGCCATTATGTTAGCATAAAATCTTCAGAGATCTTGACATGTATGTGTATAATCTGCTATCATTGATAGCAGCATGTCAAATGCTTAAATAGGGAGGTGTTATATGGATACTGTCAAATTAAAAGCAAGCGAATATGCAAACCTGATAGGCGTGTCTTTAAACACCGTGAAAAATCGCATAAGGGCAGGCGTGGTCCCTGGAGAGAAGGGGGAGGATGGTATTTGGTATGTTTTAATTCCAAGAGAAGAGTATGAGTTTTTAACTCAAAAGAACGAAGAGCGAACAAAGACAGAGTCAAACATCTCCAACAATCTGGAAAAGCTAAAGTCTGGGTTTGAGGGCAGTTTAATAGCCACCTATCTTGAGATGCTGATGCAAAAGGATCGACAGAAGGAAGAGCTTTTTCATGAACTTTCCAGCCTATATACCCTACTGGCTGTGAAGGAAAAAGAGATTGAACTCATCAAAAAGGCTACGGAAGAAAGAGAAGGGGAAAAGGTTTTAATAGAACAGCTGAAGAAGGAACTAAGGGAAAAAGAAAAAGAACTTAGTAGGTTAGAGAATAGGTTAAAGGAAAAAGAGCTTGAGCTCGTACAGAAGGACTTAGAAACTCAAAGACTTTTGTTGGAGAAAGAAAAGGAAATTCTTTCTTTAAAGTTGGAACTGGATTACTGTAAAAAGCAAAAGGATTAAAATAAAGCATATGGAGTTTGAACCAGTTATAGGACTTGAGATACACGTTCAGCTTGATACGAAAACTAAAATGTTCTGTTCTTGTCCTGTGGAGTTTGGAGCAGAGCCAAACACCTTAGTGTGTCCAGTGTGTCTTGGTCTGCCGGGAAGCCTGCCAGTGGTAAACAAAAAAGCTGTAGAATATGCCATAAGAGCAGCATTAGCCCTTAACTGCAAAGTTCATGAGTTTTCTGTATTTGCAAGGAAAAATTACTTCTACCCAGACCTTCCAAAAGGATACCAGATATCTCAGTATGAACAGCCATTAGCCACAGATGGATGGGTGGAGGTAAACGGAAAAAGAGTTAGGATAAGAAGATTGCATCTTGAAGAGGATGCTGGGAAGAACATCCATGAGGGAAGCAAAACTTACGTAGATTTAAACAGAGCTGGAACACCTCTAACAGAGATAGTTACTGAGCCAGACATAGAATCGCCAGAGATGGCAAGGGAGTTTTTAGAAACGCTCAGGAACACTCTCCGTTATGCTGGTGTATCAAAGGCAGACATGGAAAAGGGACAGCTCAGGTGCGATATAACCCTGTCTTGAAGACCAAAGGGCTCAAAAGAGTTGGGCACAAAGGTGGAGATAAAGAACGTAAAGTCCTTTAGGTTTGTGCAAAAGGCTATAGAGAGT
>CAZZKD010000112.1:0-3156 GCA_964655095.1 uncultured Thermocrinis sp. | reverse complement strand
AGTCCTCAAGAAATTGTTAAAGCGATATCTTGAGCGACTTAAAGGGAGTGGGGGGGCTCTCTTGGAGCTTCTTAAGAGCAATCCTTATTTTAGGGATTATCTTGAGGAGTTCCTAAACCCTCGGCAGGGCTCACCTTGAAGGTGAGTGTGCATGGAACATTTGTCCATGCAGAGGGGAACTCTATCACTCCCTTATACACGGAAGTGTTTTTTTGAAGGTTTTTCTCGCAGAGAACATTCAGAGAATCTATGCGGGTAAAGAACCAGTATACTTTTACCTTTTGGACACTTTGGTAAGCTTTTTCCCTTACTCCCTTTTATTCTTGCCAGCGATCTTTTGGTCTTTGCTAAAAGCAAGAAAAGAGCTAAAGTTTGTGATCCTTTGGATTCTGTGCTTTTTCTTGGTGTTTAGCTTGATAAAGAAGAAGATACCTCTCTACGTAATGCCTGCCTATCCGGCTATGGCGGTAATAACTGCTTATTTCTTGATAAACAGTCCGTGGGAAAGGATAAAAAGATGGAATGGAATTTTTGTATCTTTACTGCTTTTTGCCCTTACAACCGTTGCAGTATTATACTTTGAGCTAAACAAAGTTTTCATATTACTCTCTATCGTCCCACTGCTTTTCCTCAAGGTTGAAGTTAGGTATGTTCCTGCAGTAGCTATGGTTGTCTTTTACGTATTTCTTGCGGGTGCCATACTTCCCTATTTGGAAACTTTCAGAAAAACCAAAAACTTAGGAGAGTTTCTAAAAGAGCTTGACCCTAAAAGAGAATACCAAACCTATCAAGTAGGTCATTTCCACCACAGCCTTCCCTTCTACGCAGAAAGGAAAATAATAAGGGATCAAACGCCGGAAAAAAACTCTTTGGTAATCTTTGAGATAGGAAAGTTTGATGGATGCGAACCAGTCAAAAAATTCTATCTCTATAAAGGCTCTGAGTCCAGGCTATTTAAATTTCTAATGGACTCTAAGAAGAATAAAAACTTTTCAGAATTTGGAGTTTGTCTTTATCTTTAGAATTTATGAAGGACAGATGGAAGGCTATTGCAAGCATACTACAAAAAGAAAGCAGTATAGAAATCATACCCTCCTATGAAGGATGGGGTGCAGGCTATGATCCTGTTTATATACCAGTGCTTGAGATGTGGGCAAGGGGAGAGCTCGAAGATATTCCCCCAATAGCTAAGGTTCCAAAGGGTATTGTGTTTGACGTTCGGGAGTTTTTAAAAAAAGACGACGAATATGCCCTAAGTGCTGTAAGGCACGAATTAACCTACCTTCTAAACACGGACCTTTTCTTGTGGAGGTTAGGCCAGAGGGAGTTTTTTAAGTTTGGCTATCCACCTACTTCTTTTGTAGTTTTATACTCTATCTTGGAGTCAATAAAGGCAGATGAGAACATAATCCAGGCTCGTCCTTCTGCGGAGAAGGTTTTAAGGTCTGAATGGAGTGAAAGACTAAAGCATGTAGGAGACTTATACCCACACCATAGGTTTGCCATAGCCTTTATTGAAGAGTGGTTGGGTTTGTCAGCCCTTCCCAAAAACCTTCAAAAAGCTTTTAGAGAATACTTAAAAGCTCAAAATAAAGAAGCATACTTAATTCTTGTAGACGAGGTTTTTGGAAAGTATATATCAACGATAGAGCGCTCCCAAGCTCTGAATCAAATAGACTTGCTTTTGGAAGAGGCAAGGGGCAGGGTTAGGCAGGACGCTCACAGAGGAAGGATAATGACGGACGTTTTGAAAAAGCTCCCTCAGGACCTGCAGGACTTGATCCTTAGCTACAAAGATGAAAACTCAGAAAGGATAGACCCAGAAGATAGAGAAAGGATACTGGACTACTTAAAAAGCTTGCCTGAATGGATGAGAGAATATTTAAAGCAAATGTCTTACTTGGATCTAGTGGAGAGAGATGTAAGGTTCTTTAGCCGCTTTCTTCCAAAAACTCTGGAGACGGATTTAGAACATAAAGGTTTCCTCCTGTTTATTTTAAAGCCCTGGAGTGGTAGTAGTCCAACGGAAGGTATGAGCGTAAGCTCAAGGCGCAGGAATCTTTCAGAAACAGACAAAAGATACATTAGAGAATACGGGCTAAGTGAAGAAGAGTTTAAAACCTTTCATTACATCTTAAAAGATGTAACTGTGTATGTGGAATCTTTTAAGAGAAAGTTTGAAAAGCTACTTCCGAAGGAAGAAGAAAACTGGAGTGGTGCATATTCCTCCGGAAAGCGCATAGACTTCAAAAAAATCCAAAGGGAGTTGCCCATAAAGAGGGGGATTTTTTACAAAAGGAGGGAAGTGCCCGAAAACAAAAAGCTTGCATTTAAACTGCTCATAGATCTGTCATCATCCATGAAAAAAGAAAACAAGGCTGAGAATGCTCTCAAAGCCCTCCTTCTATTTTCTGAAACTTTGCATACCTTGGGTATGCCCTTTTCTATATCCGCTTTCAATGATAGGGTCTATAGCCTCAAGTCCTTTGAAGAAGATTACAAAGATACAAAGACAAACATACTAAATGCTTTTAATCTTTTGGGTGGTGGGACGAACTTAGAAAAGGTTTTAATTGAAGGCATGGACGAACTGGAGCTTTTCTGCAAAAAACAGAGAATAAAAGGCGTGCTTATAGTCTTTTCTGATGGTGAGCCCACAAGAGGACTAAAAGGAGAATCGCTTAGAATGCTAATAAGGGAGCTAAAAGGCAAACTACCTGTGGTAGGCATAGGAGTTGGCAAGGAAAGAAACTTTGTGGAGGAGTATTTTGAAAAATCGGGAATAAGGATCTCGGAAATATCAAAGATTCCACAGGCCTTTTCTAAGGTGGTGGAAAACTACCTAAGAAGGTTGATTTCTGTTTAAATTATTATCCATGAAAGTTGTTGAATACAGTCAAATAGTGGAGGCAGTTAAAGAAATTGCTCTGCAGGCAAATTACACGCTACCGCAGGACGTAGTGGTCGCTTTCAAAGAAGCTTTAAACAGAGAAGAGTCGGAGTTGGGAAGGGAAGTCCTAAGACAGATACTTTTAAACGCAGAAGTGGCAGAGCAAGAGCAGATGGCATACTGTCAGGACACAGGAATGGCTGTGGTTTTTGTAGAGATAGGTCAGGATGTGCATGTGGTAGGTGGGTCTTTAACGGATGCCATAA
>CAZZKD010000111.1:0-9604 GCA_964655095.1 uncultured Thermocrinis sp. | reverse complement strand
AAAGAGGAGAAAGAGAGTACTACGCAGGTCATGAATCTGACAAAAGAATGATTAATTGGATTAAAACTGAATCTGTTCCCATCTCTCCTGCGATAAAAAATTGGCTAAGATATGGTGATGGAACGAAATTGTGGAAGACCGATAATCAAAACGTGGATAGAAGGATACAAAACTGGCTCTTTGGGACAACACAAAGGGTTTGTTCTATTTGTTATGAAGAAGTGAGACAACATAGAAATGATCCTCAAAAATTTTGGTGTTCAAATTGCGAACAATCACTGGAAAAAGAAAAGACTTTAGAAAGAATTGCCTCAAAAATCAATATCTCCTGCGCCTACAAAATCAACGACACAACCTGGGAATTCCGCATCTGGGGATGGATTCCTATAAATGAAAATCCTGATGGATTTAATAGAGGGAACTTTCTAAATACCTTTAAAAAGGCATTAAATGAAGATAACTCTAAAGAGGCGTTAAATGAAGGTAACTCTAAAGAGGCATTAAATGAAGAAGGTAAAACACCTATACCCTGGACAAAACTTTTAGGCAACCAGACAAAGAATCATAAACTTATAGCCTGGCGTGAATTTAACTCTTCAAGAGATACTGTTACTGAAGATTATCTGAAAAGCCTTTTATTAACATAAAAGGAAAGCTAATGATCTACGATTTTTATGTAAATTTTCACATTCAAGAAAAAAATGATGTAGACAACCTTGTCTCAGGTTCAGAAAAATATAGCGAAGTAACCGACGTTTTCTCAAGGATAATGCTCTTAATCACTTCTTTCGGTGTAAAAGAAAATTTCCCTGACAGAAGAGGTGAACCCAACAAAATTAAACCCGATGTATATGCAAAGGTAGGGGAAAGGGAATATTCATCAGGCCTAAAATCCTTAATCCATTCAAATGGAAATTACAATGACCAATTACAGTGTTGCAAGTTATCCGAACTTAATCTTCTCGGCATCAATTCTTCCCCAGACATTTCAACCCTCCCTAAAGGAAGCTTTATTATTGAATTTCCTATAACCCTTGCAAAACCATTTATTTCAAGAGATGATACACCACTTTATATCATTGAAAACCCGATTCGCAAAGATAAGGTCTTTGGCATCCCATTTACATCAGCTATGTCTTGGAAGGGAAACCTAAGATGGACGATGATGAAAATCTATCTTGAGCCAAAGGCAAATGACCCAGAAAAGTTCGTTAAGGTGCGCTTTTGGCATACCCTCTTATTTGGAACCGAAAAGGGAATGGAAGAAATGGCAAAAGGTTGGACAAAATATCTTGATGAGTTATGTCCTAATGTAAAAGATATTTATAGAAACAAATTAAAAGAAAGGTTCGGCGAAGAAGAGGTCCCCTCCCTTACAGGCATGCTATATTTTTACCCAACATTCTGGGACAGGATTGATATGGAAGTAATCAATCCGCATGACAGAAAAACAAAGACAGGTAAAAATCCAATATACTACGAGGTTGTGCCAAAAGGAGCAAAGGGATT
Organism: uncultured Thermocrinis sp.; assembly: GCA_964655095.1. Taxonomy (GTDB): domain Bacteria; phylum Aquificota; class Aquificia; order Aquificales; family Aquificaceae; genus Thermocrinis. The sequence continues at coordinate 8,095 of CAZZKD010000111.1, read as the reverse complement.
TTTCAAACTGCTTTACTTGCCATTTTACCATTTAGGGAAACCCCTGTCTGAACTAAAAATAAAAGTTATTAATGACCTTAATGGTGTGGTAGCAGGCTTAAAAGCAATGATGCTAACCTATGGCTTTTCAGCAAAGAAATCTTCTGGATATGGAGTAATTGAAAATAAGTGGGACAAAGAAGCAAGCAAATTGGTTATAAAGGGATTTTTGGATATAGTAAAGTTTAGTAATTTTGAGGAATTGGAAAATATAATAAAGGAATTAAAGGAGAAAGGTAATGAGTTCACTCCTTAAAAAATTAGAAGATAACAGAATACCCATCCTTCTTGCTGAGATTGGAGCATACATTCATCTAATCGGAAGATTCTCTAAAGAATTCATTTTGGCACAAGCTAAAAATAACACACAAACAGGATCAAATTTTGATTATCAGCAAATATGTAATAGTTCCAACTTTTTTGAAGATAAAAGTTTAGGTAATTTATTAAAAGATGATAATTGGGAAAATTTATTAAATGGATTTAAAAACTTAACAAATCCTGGAGAATTGGATACCAATAAAATAACAAATTTATGTGAATTTATTGAAAAACACACCTGGAATGATAAACCAAAAGGACTTTGTAAAATCCTTGCCGATGCCCATGGAATTGTTTCCGGAATAGATAAAGCATTGGCAGGAAAAGGAGGTTCGGGAAAACAGAGTAGTCAATATACTTATAGGGCTACAGCTTTTGGATACGAAAAAGAAATAGAACTTCTCGGTTCTGCAAATTTAAATAATGTAGATGAAAATCAAATCAGTAACACAAAAAGAGAATTTTTTCAAAAATTAAATGATATCTTATACAATATACTAAAAAACCAAAATATTTCTTATGATAATTACAAAGAATTTGTTAACTTGATTAAACAATACTACCCCAAAACCATAGCTGAAACAAGACGACCAATTAATGAAATTTCACTCTATGACTATGCTCACACTATAGCTTCACTCGTCAAATCTAATCTTGCAAAAATGGTTATTGATAAATGGTATGAACCAAGAGGAAATTCAAAATGGAGAATTTTAAAGATAAATTTAAATGTTATTGAACTTTTATCAAAGGGGTTAAAGATTGGTGATATTTTTGGTTACAAAGCAGAGATAGAAGACACATACGAGGCGATAAAGAAAATCATTGAGTTTGATTATCCTTTAGGTAATGAAATTTACCGAGATTCCACAGGCATTTATTTTTCATGCCCCAATATTGAGAACATAAATGAATTAAAATCAGAAATAATTGAAAAACTAAAACATTTAAACAAACTTGATTTTAATTTACAAATTGATATTTCCGGTGAAAGTAGAAGTATGGTTATTTTAGCAAATGAAAGAGAAGAATCCTTAAAGAGAATTGTCTATCCCCATACTGGTGATGTAGAAAATTTAGTTAAAGAATTTAAGGAATCACAAGATGCAGGTGGAGAAGACATATGTCCTGTTTGTAGAATCAAACTTAAGCCAGTGAAAGATGAAAGATGCCAAAAATGTAAAGATAGATATCAGAAAAGGGTCGCACACTGGATTAACACTTCACAGAAAACAATATGGTTAGATGAAGTTTCAGATCATAACGACCGTGTTGCATTGATCATCGGATTTTTTGACCTGAGAAAATGGCTTTCCGGAGAATTTTTGGATACCTTTGTTTCCCAAACTTTTTATGAATGGAAAAATGAGAACCAGAGCTTGTGTAGTAAATTAGAAATAAATGACATTCCAGACCTCAAAAAAGGTTTTGAAGAATTATTAAATGGGTCTATAAACTTAGACGAAAATTGGAAAAATATTTGCAAGTCATTTACTGGAAGATCACCTAATAACTTTATGAATGATTTCTGGATGCCTATAGCTGAAAGGGACGCAACTGGAAAAGCATTGTCACTTAAAAATAATTCTGAAAATGCAAAACACCTTATTAAACTATTATTTAGAAAACACCCATCCCTCGCCCGTATTTATCGCATTTGGCAAACAACACAAGATTTTATACACTACACTATTCTTGAAGACATTCTCAACAATCACCCCTACGGAACAGATTCCCCATTTATAGACCTCAGGAAAAAAAGAATAAAATTCACCATTCAGCTCAATACTAATATCCCTAAAGGCACCACCTGCGATATTGATATTGATGGCGTAAGATTTAGCCCCGTCTGTATTGATGAAACAAATAAACTCTTCCTAACCACAATCAACCTCCAAATCCTTGCTAACAAAGGTAAAACAATAAACGAAATTGTCTCGTGGATGTCCGGGAAAAAAATAAAAATAAAAAGTGAAACCGATAATAAATGGAAAGATGAATCCAAAATATCAAACGCAGAACCAGCAAATGATGAATTTCAAAACTATCTACCCTATGTTAAAATCTATGACTACCCCGACCAATTTATGGCTCTCGTCCCCGCCTACGACGCCTTTGATATCGCAAAGAAAATCCTCGAAGAATATGAAATTCAATTCTCAAAAGTAAGAGATAGACTGCCATTTCACATCGGTATTATCGCCTTCCATAGAAAAACACCACTATATATAGCAATGGATGCAGGTAAAAGGCTTATTGAAACATTTAAAGAAAAAACAAAAACTATATCTGCCAGAGTTAATTCAATCAACAACACCGATCACAACAGGTTGGGCAAATATGTAAAAGAACTAACATTAAACCCAAACCCTTGCTATTTCCCTGTCCCACTTGCCTGGAAAATCTCCTACTCAACCGGCGACCCCAATCAAGAAGATGAATGGCACCCCTATATTAGATTTAATGGCAATAACCTCAAAGAACGAAACTACTCCTTCGACTACACCGGAAACGGTGATTATGTCGTCCATGTGAAAGAACTTAAACAAAATGATTGCATAAGAATTGAAACATCTTATTTCAAAATGTCCTACCTTGAAAGTGCCTCAGAAAGATTTCAAATCGGGGACAATTTACGACCACTTGATGACATTAAACGTATAGATAGCATATGGGAAGATATACAGCGTATCTTAAAATCAAAAGGATTAGGCATCTCTCAGCTTTATGCCTTCTGGCAGGAAGTAAAGAAAAGATATGAGGATTACCGCGGAGATTCAGTATGGGAAGATTTCGTCAGGTCCTGTCTTACAAATATTTTGAAAATCTCCCCCCAAAATGAGAAAAACCTCTTTGATAAACTTTTTGAAGCAACAAAAGATGGCGCCTTAGACCTTTGTCTCCACTGGAATCTTCAAGTAAGAAAAATAAAACCTAAAACAGAGGGGGTATAATAATGTTCAGTAATTGCGAAATTAAAAAATACTACGCAATAGCCCTTGACCCAATCCATGTGGGATCAGGTGGGTCAAGATTAGGAAGGGTTGATTTACCAATAATTAGAGAGCCAGGAACAAACCTTCCAAAGATCCCAGGGACAAGCCTAAGTGGTTCCGCAAGGGCTTACACAGCAATGGTTACAGGTAGATACCTGTGGAAGTCCAACAACACCGAATATTCCTGCGCCGGACGCGGAGGAGAAGGTGGTGAAAAACACTGTGGCATACCAGACCCCGCTTGCCCCGTCTGCATACCTTACGGATTCTCAAAAGGAACAGGCTACAGCATGCAAGGACTCGCCCAATTCTTTGATGCCCATATCCTCTTCTTCCCCGTCGCATCAATGATAGGCCCTATATGGGTAACTTCGCCAATGGCTCTGGAAGGATTAGGACTACAACAACAATTTGCAGCCCCAGCTGAAGGATTTTATCCACTGGGAGATCAATTGCGAAATAAAGAGAGACTTAACTTTGGATGGCTCATGTTGAAAAAAGAAAATGGTAAAGGTAATATCACGAATTCCGACTTCCCCGATATACCTGAAATTGTTAAACAAAGATTAGTTCTTGTTTCAGATACCCTATTTTCTTTAATAGTTAATAGCAACCTTGAAGTTAGAACCTCAGTTAGCATTGACCCACAAACAGGAACAGCTGAAGACCGCGCCCTTTTTACCTATGAAGCTATCCCAAGAGGAACTATCCTAAAATTTGAAATTGCCTATAACTCAGGAAAAACATTCAGAATCTCAGGAAAAGAACTCAAAACAGAAGACAACGGAGATGTAGGAACTTCATGGGTTAAAACTCAAGTAGAGAAAGGTCTGAAACTATTTGAAACTCTTGGCATTGGCGGAATGGGAACAAGAGGCATGGGAAGATTAAAAATTCTCAACCTTAAATAAGGAGGATTGTTAAAATGAAAAACCTTGACAAACTTTGTGCAAAATACGGATATGAATTTGCTGAGAAGGTTAGCCAAGCTTTTAATTCAGATGCTAAAAAAGCAGAATCTTTGCTCACAAAAGCCCTGGGAGTGCTACAAGAACAAGGACTATATGCCTTCGCACTCTTCTGTGAATCACGAGGAAGCGCTGAAAGTAATGGCGCTAAAAAGATAACAGAAATAACAACCAAATTACTAAACGAACTAAACCTTATTAGCAATACTAACAATACTGACTTACTTGAAGAAATACGAAAAGATAATGGACTTGCTTCAAGACTTGAAGACCTTATACTCGCTATTCAAATGCTTGAGAAATCACTAATATACGCAAGATATCATGCAAAGGCACTTTCAAAATCTTCCTGAGAATCAATGAAAGAATGGAGTAATATAAATGAACTGGAATCTTTTTGAATGGACATTTTGCCTGAAATCCCCACTTCATGTAGGATTCCACAAAATAATGCATTTTTACAAAACAAGACCATATGTGCCAGGCAAACTTCTATGGGCAGCTTTAACATCAAAACTTACTCAGCTTCTCGGGCTAAACGACTACAAGAAAGTTGGCGATTTTCTCGCAAATTCAATGCGTCTTGGCTATCTTTTCCCCTGCGTGCAAAGTGAAATATATATTCCCAAATATACCAACAACGGTTTGATGTTTGACTCTCTCCCTCAAAACGAATTTGAAAAGAAATTTATTAGCTCAATGGCATCTGCACCGATAGACCCTGAATCATTTACCACTGAAGAAGGTATGCTCCACGAAGTTGAATTTATAAGCCCATATACGATCGACGATGGAAAACAAGTTTTTTTGAAAGGATTGGTCTGGATAAGAGAACTTTCAGATAACGAATTTAACCTTTCAATAAATAATGATGATTTAAAAATCACATATAACAAGATAAGTATTGAGTTCAAAGAGCAGTTGGCTAATCAATTCCAGGTTGGTGGCGAGAGAAAATACGGATTCGGATTACTACAACTGCAAGATATGGTTCCTAAAAATGAACTTAACGACTTCCCTGGCAAATGGCATGAAAAAAACGGTGAGGTCTGCATCTTTATCAACAAAGATAACCCCGTTTGGTCCCACATTTCATATTCCAATGACCTGATTATAAAAGGAAACATTGAACCTTTGATAGGTAGAGATTGGGATGATGAAAAAGGCGCAGGCAAAAAATTAAAATCCCACGGCTTGTGCTGGTCTCCCGGCTCTATATTATGTGAAGATAGAGAATTTAAAGTTAATGAATTCGGAATATGGAAAAGCTTGTCTTCAAACCCCTGACAAACCTCTACCCTAATACCTTGAAAATTTCTCTTCATATCTTTATCTTTAAAAACAACAAAATCTAAAAAATACTGACTTTAAATAAATGCTAAATGATAAACCCAAACAATTGACCTTCTTCAACTTTCCAAAACCAAAAGAAAATGAAAAAAATACAAAGGTCTTTCTACTTTTCAGAAAAACAATCCCTGAAATCCCATCAACTACATACGGAACATTTTCCATATACAAATACCCCGCAAAGTTTATCCCACAAGTTATCGCATATGTTCTGAAAAACTACGCTAAACCTGGAATGAAAATCTTTGACCCATTTGCCGGCGGAGGAACTGTTGGCATCGTCTCAAAACTCTACGGCTACGATTATGAACTATGGGACCTAAACCCAATCCTTAAAATAATCCACGACACTGCAATTATGAAAAACCCCAAAATCAACCCCGCCGAACTAATAAAAGAAATAAAAAATTCCAAAAATGAATTTATCCCCAATTGGTCAAACCTAAATTATTGGTTCCCACAAGAATTTCTACCCATGCTTTCAAAAACATGGGGATTTGTCCATTCTACAGAGGAAAATGTAAAACATATTCTCTTAATCCCCCTCTTAAATGTCACAAAGTATTTCTCTTACGCAGATGAAAAAGTCCACAAACTTTATAAGTCAAAATATTCAAAGAAAAAAATAGAAGAACTATTAAAAAGTAACTATGAGGCGCTGTTCTACGCCAAACTAGAAAAAGAAATTCATAAATTGCTCCATAAAATTTGGGAATATAATCGCCTGAACCCAAAAGAAGTTGTATATGAAATTAAAGCGGGAATAGATACCTTGGAAATGAAACTTGAAAACGATGTGAATATCCTCATAACTTCACCCCCATATCTGCAAGCGCAAGAATATATAAGGTCAACTAAATTGGAACTCTTCTGGCTCGGATTCGATGAAAATTATATAAGAGAACTTAGCAAAAAAGAATTACCCTATAGACCTGTTAAAGAAATAAAAATCTATTCAGAAAAGTACCACGAACTTAGGGGGAAAATACAAGAGGAACATTTAAAATTATTGTATGATAGATATTTTTTTAGCATTTTATGGGCACTGACGAATTTGAGCGAACGAGTCACCGACTACATGTTTATTTTCGTAGGTCCCGCCAAGATAAGAACAACTCCAATACCAATAGATGAAATAATAATTGAACACCTAAAATTTTTCGGATGGGAACACGAAATCACTTTCGTTGATAAAATTGTCTCAAGGGTCATGTTTGAGACGAAAATAAACCCCGCATCAAAGAAAAATGACAGCAGAATAAAAACAGAACATCTAGTCGTGCTAAAAAGAAAAAAATAATATGATTAGAATTCTAAAATCCGAACTGAACAATATACCCAAGTTCAAAAGAAAATTATCAAGCTATATCCAAGATCAGATAAAACATATTCAAGAAAACCATAACATATCATTTAATGAAGAAGAACTCAGCGAACTACTGCTTTCTGCTTGCAGAAGCAATGATCTTAAAGTTATTTCCTTTAAAGGAAACAAAATGTTCCTTGATGAAGAAAAAACCTCAAAATGGATCTACGAAAAACTCCTGCCAAATACAGTTATATTAAAATTAGACGACCAAGACATTTTACGCCTGCTGATATTCTGCATTGAAATAACTTATCAAATGTTTTTAGGAGGGACAAAAGCAACCATAACCGCAAAGGGATTTAGAGAAAGAAGGAGAACTTTTGAGTCAATTCTCGTGGATCAGTTTATCGGAAAACTCGGCGAAATTATGCTGAAAAAATTTCTTGAAAAAAACTTCACTAAGGTAAGAATAGAACTAGATTGGGAAATATCAAACCAACTTCAAAAACATAAGAACGACATTAAAAATGCTAAGAAAAAGGTCAGCATAAAATCATCACCCGCATTGTCTGGTATCTGGGCGGAAGCAGAGAAAGGATACGATTATGGAATTATGGTTAAATGTTCCGTTCCCCAACAACCCATTTTGCAATTCTTCATTGAGGTCTGCGGATTTTCACGCCTCATTGACTTCGCCGAAGGCAAAAAATATCAAAAAAAGAATATATGATTTTAAATGTGGAGAAATAAAAACAGAACTAAAAGGTTTTATCTGTGGCTACTTTAAAACAAGTAAAGATAAACTCAAAAATGTAAATGAAACGCTCCCTTACTTGGGGAAAATACGAGAGGAAAGATATCTCGTCAGAATTGATAAACTAAAATACAAAAAGGAACAATGGGAAGAATTTCTCTATAAGATAGGTCTTCTCCACCTTTAAAGTAGGGAAAAAACACCCTTTAAAAACCCTTCCCCTGTTCCCTCTCCCCCTGCGTGAGAGGACAGGGTGAGGGGTTCATTTAAAAATTTCCCCTCCTCCCTTGACAAATTCCTCACCCTTTTTTATCTTCTAAACAAAAAAAGCCCCGATAACCGGGGCAGGGAACAACAA
>CAZZKD010000110.1:0-2428 GCA_964655095.1 uncultured Thermocrinis sp. | reverse complement strand
TCATAAGGCAAAGGACTTGCTTTTAGAAAAGCTTAAAAGCCTTCAGAGCGAGCCAAGTTGGGAGAAGGAAGCCGACGGAAGGAATTCCAACTCCCATCAAAAGGCTTGGCAAGTTCTGAGGGTAGCCTTCCTCTTCCCTGTTCTTGGAAAGGTTCTACCAAGGGACCTTTCTCCTCTGAAGCCCTTACTGGGGGAAGGGGCGTGGGACAGGGGGAGGAGGAGGATAGGTCCCTTAGAGGTTGGGGGGACGTCCCAATGAGGGGTTTTTCGAACAACCTCAATACTCAGTACTGCCTAAAGATTTTTCGAACAGTCTCATACTGAGCTGTGCCATATATAGAGCAGCTCTTACTGAAAAACATAGGATAGATTTTTTTTACCCAGGTTTATAATACAGGTTTATAGTAGTTAAAATAACATATACCAAAGGAGGAGGATTATGAAAAAAACAATATTAATAAACGCTCTGACTTTACTTTTGTGGTCTGGGGTAGTTGCTAACAATCTCGATTTTAGAGTTTACGAAGGTATTGATGAAACCCAAAGGCTCATAGAAACGGCATATAAGGCTGGGGCTAAGGATAAATCTATATATCATTTTGAGAAGGCAAGAGCTTATAGAGATATATCTGTATTGTTTGCTTCAGAAATGGAAGAGTTGGGTTCTAAGATATTTGCTGTAAAAAGTATGAACTCTGCATCCAAGGCAATAGAGGGAAGTCAGGTGCTTGATAAATTGGAAAGCGCAAAACTAGGACAAGGAAAGCAAGTTATAGACCCAAATAGCCTTTTGTTGGCGCTTGAGAAAATCAGGGATGATAAAGCGTTTAATTGTGCTCCAAAGGAACTTGCTTACGCAGAAGCTTACTATGAGGCTATAAGTTATGAGCTTTCAAAGGATAAACCAAACACTTCTTTTTTACAAACTCTGTATAACAGCTATCTTTCCAACTACTTAATGGCAAAAGAAAAGGTAGATCTATCAAAGAGAGAATCGCTTGAGTGTTATGTGGGTAAGATACAACTACCTAATGTGCCAGAAGCAAAGGAAGAGCCCGTAGCGAAGGTTCCAGAAGCTGTTACAGAAAAGGCCGAGACTGTTACAGAAAAGGCCGAGACTGTTACAGAAAAGGTCGAGAAGGTAGAAGAGCCATTGTTGGTTCGTGCAAGGATCCATTTTGATTTTGGTAAAGCCAACATAAAAAGAGAGTATATCCCATTGTTGAATGAAGTGGTTAGTACTTTAAAGGAAAATCCAAAGATCAGCATAAGAATTGAAGGATATACCGATAACATAGGTGGTAAAACATACAACGAGAAACTTGCGCTAAGAAGGGCTATGGCAGTTAAAGACTACCTTGTAAAACAAGGTATAGACGCGCAGAGAATAGAGATAGTGGGCTTTGGAAAAGAGAAGTATATAGCAGAAAATACTACCTCTATCGGCAGGCTAACCAACAGGAGGGCTGAGTTTATAGTTATACAGGTTTCTTCTGAATGAACTTTAAAATAACATAGCCAGTATTTTTATTTAGCGCCTACTCTAAGATTCTCTTGGAAGTGAGGATTTTTTCCACAGCTTCGTGTAAACTGTCTAAAGGTATGGTGCCTAATTTCTGACCTTTTAAGAACACATCCACTGCTAACTTAACCTCTCCATCTATCTTTATCTTTGTTCCTACAAAACCTATATCTCCTGCACCGTGCTGCCCACAGCCTTTGGCACAACCAAACCAGTGCATTCTTATAGGCTTTTCCCTCGGTAAATTCTGTGAAAGATAGTTAGCAAGCTTTATAGCGTCAGGCTTGTTTTCTATGACCCCAAAGGCACATGTCTTGCTTCCCTAACAGGCCATAAGTCCATTAAAATATGGACTATCTGATATACTGTACCTTTCAAACATCTCGTCATTGAGAAGCTCATCTAGGTTTTCCTCTGGCACATGAGGTAAAACCACCGGCGGTTATGGTGGTTGGGCAAGTGGTCAATCTAATACAGAGGTTGTTCTAAAAATCCCTCAAGGTAGTTATAATAAAAGCCTAAGATGTATGTAAGCTTGCAGTTTAAACTTCAACTGAATGGTCCTGACAGAAAAAAGCTTTTGGAATTAATGCGTAAGCAATCATCTGCCATAAGGTCTGCTTATAAATTGCTGAAAGAGAAAAACTCACATAGCTAAATATACCAAAAACTAAGACAACGGTTTCCTGACTTACCTACCGTGTATATAAGCTCTGCTATCTACAAAGCAAAACAGTATTCAACAGACAAAAAAGTCGTGTTTGGTGGTAAAGCCCTTTTTGAAAAACTCTGTAAAAACAGAGACAAGAAAAGCAAAGAAAGACAACAATTAAAAAGAAAGTGGAAAGAACAAAGACAAGGGACTTTAATAAGCGTAGGTTCAAAGGCAGATAAAGGAAACAGACT
>CAZZKD010000109.1:0-2120 GCA_964655095.1 uncultured Thermocrinis sp. | reverse complement strand
TGCCCTTTAGGTTTGAGGGCTTAAAGTGGTCCTTAGGCTGAAGTTTATGCACTGCCATGATATTACCTCCTTTTTAAGATTTATTACTATTTTAAACCTTTTTAAACTCAGGTGGTAATTCTCTTGGTGGCACTCCGATGTATTCTACTTCCTTTTCTTCGTCTAACCTCTTTGAGAATGGCTTTTCCATAGTTAGCTCCTCATACACGTGAGCTACCAAGCCCGGAACTCTACCTATTATGAAAAAGCCCTTTCCAAGCCTCCAGTCAAAACCCATCTCCGAGGCTATTGCCGCTATAGCACCGTCTACGTTCAATACCAACCTCTTTCCCTTTTGTCTTTCTATTTCATCCGCTACCTCTTCTGCAAACTTACAGTGAGGTCCATAAAAGCCAAGGTCTTTTGCAATGTCCATAAGCCTTTTGGTTCTGGGATCAAATTCCTTGTAATATCTATGTCCATAGCCCGGTATGGGCTTTTTGCTTTCCAAGTATTCCCTTACTATCTCTTCCACCGCTTTACCACTTTTTACTCCTTCTTGTATGAACTTCATAGCATCTTCTAATGCGCCCCCATGGGCACTGCCGAAGGCAAGCACTCCAGCAGCTACTCCTACGTTTAAAGAATTTCCACCAGAAGCAACGGCTCTTGCGGCAATAGCCGAAGGGGGAGCTGTGCCGTGGTCTATAACAGATACCAACATAGCTTCCATCATCTTAGATTCCTTGTCGTTTGGCAGTTCCCCCTTGAGTATTAGGTAAATGGCTTGAGCAAAGCTTAGGTTTCCCACCATGTCTAAAAGCCTATAGCCCCTTATGTAGGTTTCATGCCCTACATGCTGAGTTATGGCGGTCCTCCACTTTTTCTCCATGCTTATCCTCCTATGAGTTCTTTGTTTACCTTCACTTTAACCCTTTCCCTCAAGCTTTGGACGTAGTAGTTTATCGTAGCATTTCTTTTCAGGGAAAGGATATCTGCGATTAAACTTTTTCTTTCCTGTTCGCTTAGCTCTTTTTTATCCCTTCTTTCAACTTCTAAAACTCCATAACCTTTTAGTAGAGGATAAATACCAAATACTTTCTCATCAGATAGCAGAATGTTATACAGCTCGTCCTCTCCAAGCCTCAATACAGACAGAAGTTGAAAAGCTGGTGTTTGAGAAAATTTAATGTATTTGTGAGAAACAGACCTGCCCTGCTTTAAATCCTCCTTTACCTTTTCCGCAATAGGCTTTATTTGCTCAGAGGCTTTTTTTTCCCTCAAAATGTTTTCTATTTCCCCCCTTACCTCTTCTAAACTCTTGTATTGTCCGCGTTCTTCTTTGGCAAGAAAGATCACCACGTACTCATCTCCAGCTCTTGTTATGCTTAGTTTGTTATTCTGGTTTAATCTGTCTATTTCTGATGCAACTTCTATGGGCATCTCTCCCCTCTCCTGAGGCAATACAATTTCTTTGAAGTTCCCCACCTCTCTACCCTCCTTTAAAGCTTGGTATATCTCACTTGCCTTTTGTTTATCCTTTTCTTTCCAAATCCTGATGACCTTATTTGGTTCCTTCTTAAACATCTCTTTGTTTTTGCTGTAAAAGTCAAGAATTTCCTCTCGCTTTACATCTACTTGAACGTTGTCTGGGCTTACGATGTAGAGCTTACCGCTTATGATGATGCTTTGAGGCAAAAGGTTTATGTCTTCTTCCTTAGGAGTTGTATAAACGCCATTTCCTACCAAAGTTAAAAGTTTTTGTATGCTAAGCAGTTTCCTTATGTATTCTTCGTATTCCGCTGGTTCTAAACCGAGTCTTGAAAGACTTTCCTTGTATTTTGAAGTGCTAAAGACGCCATTTTCCTGAAAGCTTGGGTCAGACTTTATTATCTCTATAACTTCCTGATCACTTGCTATAAAACTTAACTCTTTAGCTTTGTTATAAAGCAGCTCTTGAACTATCAGACTTTCTAACACCTGGTCTTTTATAACCTTTTCCATATCCTTGTTTTGCAGAAAATCGCCGTATCTTAAAAGCTCTCGTCTGTAATCCCTTAGGGTAATACAAGAACCATCTACCTCAGCCACACATCTCTGACCAATTCTAAAAATGTTGGCTACATCTCCTGTCAAAAATA
>CAZZKD010000108.1:0-3693 GCA_964655095.1 uncultured Thermocrinis sp. | reverse complement strand
CTTCTTTATCTCCATCTGAAAACCTCCTTAAAATGGTAGCTCATCCTCTTCGCTAGAGAAAGGCTTTTCTTCAAAACTTTGCTCCATATCCTCAGGCAAAACCTCTTCTTCTATTGGTTCTTCCATCTTTGGCTTTTTTATTATCCTTACCGACTCTGCGATTATCCTTACTTTACTCTGGTTTTTCCCCTCTTTATCTATCCATTTATCCTGAGAGAGTCTGCCCTCTATAACCACCGTATAACCCTTTGATAATCTGGTGCTCAGGCTTTCCGCCAGCTTTCCGTAAGCTCTTACGTCAAAGAAATGTGTTCTTTCCTTCCATCCTTCATTAACTCTTTGCCTTATATTGTATGCTATGGAGAATTCCGCCACCTGACTTCCAGAGGGTAGGTAACTTATAGTAGGATCCCGCACTAAATTCCCTATGATGATCACTCTGTTAAGCATGGGTGGCCACCTCTTTTTCGCTCACTTGGAAGTTTAACCATCTTATCACATCTTCGTTTATCTTGTAATAAAAATCCAATTCATTGGGTAGCTGGGTATTGCTTGACTTAATCTGAATGATAAAATACCTTCCGCTGTTAAAATGGTTTATTCTATAAGCTAACTGCTTTAGCCCCCAGTCTGTTAAGCTGATTACCTCTCCACCCTTTTTGGAGATGTAGTCCTTTATCTCCTGCACTCTTTTGCTTACTTCTTCTTCCGAAAGGGTGGGCTTTAGCACTACCACGCTTTCGTAGTATCTGCTTGTTTTATAATACCTCTTTGCCATAGCAACCTCCTGGTCTTTTTAGGTCCCCACTCCAAAGGTGGGAACGAGGCTTAAGTTTTTTATTTTATCACTTTTTAAACCTACTTGCAAGTTCTTCCATGATCTGATGCCATTCCAATCCTTTAACCACCAAAGCCAAAGTCAGATGGTATAAAAGGTCTGAAACCTCCATGGCTATTTGCTTTTTGTTTCCATTTTTCAGTGCTATAAGAGACTCTACTGCCTCTTCTCCGAATTTTTGAATAATCCTATCCTCTCCCTCTAAAAAAAGTTTTACCGTGTATGAACCTTCCGGTCTTTCTATAAGACGTTGTTTTATAACTTCTTCAAGCCTGCCAAGTGTTTCGAAAGGCAAAAGCCTTTCTGCCATTTTCCCATCTATGCTTCTAAAAAAGCAGTTTCTTTCTCCGGTGTGGCAAGCTCTGTTCAGCTCTTGCTCAATGAGGTATAAAATAACGTCTTCGTCGCAGTCTATTCTTACCTCAATTACTTTTTGCAGTTCCCCAGAGGTTTCCCCTTTTTTCCATACCTTCTCTCTTGACCTTGAGTAGTAGTGGGCATAACCAGTCTGTAGCGTGAGCATTAGAGCTTCCTGATTTGCCCACGCAAACATCCTTATTTCCCCAGTCCTGTAGTCCTGGGCTATTACAGGCACAAGTCCATCAGCGTTCCACTTTATGCTCTTTAAAAGCTCATCCGAATATGTCAATGGGTTCTTCTCTAAATTTTCCATCTATCAGCTCCCAACTTCTGTATGATACCACTTTTCCCTTGCTAACGGAAAGGATTATGTAAGAAAAACCCTCAAAGGCTCTTTCTTGATCAAACTGAGAGGGCCTGTCGGGATGATCTGGATGAGAATGATACACCCCTACTATTTCAAGTCCAAACTCCTTTGCCTTCCTTTCTGCTTTCAGATAGTCCTTTGGATCTATCTCGTATCTGTCGTTTTTTCTGTCTGGGTTTGCATTCGGTGTTTCATAGGCTCCAAAGACAATTCTTAAGTCCTTTTCATACCTACCAAGCAAGAGACCACAGGTTTCATAAGGGTAATCCCTCTCTGCTTGGGCTATGATTTTTTGCACTGCAGAGTTTTTTATCCTCAGCATGCCTTTGGCGAACCTATCAGTAGCTCTGCTATCTGAATCGCATTGGTTGCCGCACCTTTTCTTATATTGTCAGCAACCACCCACATAGAAAGTCCCGGCTCAAAGACTAAGTCCTTCCTTATCCTTCCTACAAAAACTTCGTCCTTTCCCGCTACGTCTGTAGGAACAGGATAACCATCTTCTACAAGCACCACACCTTTAGCTTTCTTGAGTAACTCCTTTGCTTCCTCAGGCTCCAACGGGGTCTTTAGCTTAACTGAAACCGCTTCTGAGTGTCCATAAAAGACAGGCACCCTCACTGTGGTGGCACTTACCTTAATGTTAGGATCATGCATGATCTTTCTTGTCTCATTCAGCATCTTCATCTCTTCCTTTGTGTATCCGTTTTCAGTAAATACGTCTATCTGTGGGATCACGTTAAAGGCAATCCTCCTTGGTAGGTTTTTAACTTCTATTTCTTTCCCCTCGCACCAAGCTTTGGTTTGCTCCTCCAGCTCCTTTATAGCCTTTGCACCTGCACCGGAAACAGATTGATAGGTAGATACAACTATAGCTTCTATTCCTGCTACATCGTATATGGGTTTTAAGGCAACAACCATTTGTATGGTAGAGCAGTTGGGGTTTGCAATTATGCCTTTGTGTTTTTCTGCATCCTCCGGATTGACCTCTGGCACTACCAGAGGCACCTCTGGGTCTAACCTCCATGCGGAAGAATTATCTATCACAAGCACACCATCTTTTGCAAACCTTGGTGCATATTCTTTGCTTATTCCAGAACCGGCGGAAAATAGAGCTATGTCTATACCTTTAAATGAGGTTTGTTTGCTAAGGGCTTGGACTTTGAATCTTTCACCTCTAAAGGTTAACCCCGTTCCCTCTGACTTTTCCGAAGCAAAAAGATAGAGCTCATCTACTGGAAAATTTCTTTCTTCCAAGACCCTTAAAAAAGTCCTTCCTACTTCTCCTGTGGCACCGACGATGGCAACTCTCATAGCTTATAATTTTAAGCTAAATGAACCTTTCTGTAGAGCTTTTTGGCATTGAATTTAAAAATCCCGTATGGGTTGCCTCCGGCACCTTTGGGTATGGATTGGAGGCTTTGGAGCTTTATGACGTCTCCAAGCTTGGTGCGGTTATTACAAAGGGTTTATCTTTGAAACCTCGCGTAGGAAACGATCCAGGGCGTATAGCGGAAACCCCGTGTGGCATGTTAAACTCCATAGGCCTTCAAAATCCCGGAGTGGAAGAGTTCTTGAAAAAGATCTATCCGAGAATAGAGAAATTGGACACCCATTTTATAGCTAACGTTTTTGGGGAAACGGAAGAAGAGTATTTAGAAGTGTGCATGGCTTTGGAAGATGCAAATAAGATTGTGGCTTACGAGCTGAACGTTTCTTGTCCAAACGTGAAGAAAGGTGGGCTTGCCTTCGGACACGACCTGAAGGTTTTGGGAAAATTGGTGAGCAGAATCAAAGGAAAAGTTAAAAAGCCAGTGCTTGTAAAGCTATCTCCAAACACTGGGGAGGTTGTCCCTTTTGGTAGGGTTTGTGTAGAAAACGGTGCGGATGGGTTGGTAGCCATAAATACCATAGTGGGGATGAGGATAGACATCAAAACTAAAAAACCCGTTTTATCTACGGTAAAGGGCGGACTTTCTGGTCCAGCTATCCTGCCCATCGCGGTCAGAATGGTTTGGGAGCTGTATCAAGCTTTAGGAGAAGAGATTCCAATAATAGGGGTAGGTGGAATATTTGACACAAACTCAGCCCTTGAGCATATTTTAGCTGGGGCAAGTGCGATACAAGT
>CAZZKD010000107.1:0-2551 GCA_964655095.1 uncultured Thermocrinis sp. | reverse complement strand
TCGAGGTCGGAGGTTCGACTCCTCCCGGGGACGTTGGGCGATTAGCTCAGTGGTAGAGCGCCATCCTCACACGATGGAGGTCGGAGGTTCGAGTCCTCCATCGCCCATTTTATAATTTACTATGTGGAGCTCTTAGAACTTTGGAAGAAGCACTTAGAAAGGACAAGAAGTGAGAGGACTACTCTAACTTACATTAATGCTTTAAAGTCCTTTCTGAAGAGAGTCAACACAGATAGCCCACTTAAAGTTTCCTCAAAAGAGCTTTACCAGTATGCAGATCTGTCAGAGCTTTCTCCCGCGTCCCTTTTAACTCACTTTTCTGCCATCAGGCATTTTTATAAATTTTTGACCAGAAGGGGATTTTTACCTAAGGATAGCTTTTCTGAAATAGAAGAAGCTATAGAGGAGATAAAGGAGGATTACGGTTTGCATACGCTTTACAGAAAGCCAAAAGCGTTAGAGAAAAATCAGTTAGAAAGTATCTTCCAAAAGGTTAAAGGCTCTAAGTATGAGAACATATACAGACTATTTTTATACAGTGGAATAAGGCTTTCAGAATATAAAAGTCTTAGGCCTGAGCACTTTTTCTTGGATAAGAGCGGTATATATTGGATACATCTACCTGCAGAGATAACTAAAAGAAAAAAGGAAAGAATGGCACCCTTGATAGGCCCCTCAAGGGAGGAGACTTACAGATTTACCGAAGGTTTAAACAGATTTTTGGAAAATTACGAAGATACGTTAAGCACAAATGCATCTTCTCTACAAGTTTACACAAACCGGCTTTCCAAGAAGCTTGGTTTTCACTTCTCTTTACACAGTTTTAGACATACATACATCACAAACCTTATAAACCAAGGATTCCCCGCAGAGCTAGTTAAAGAATTTGCAGGGCACGCCAACATTAAAACCACCATAGATATTTACTATCGCTTCAATCCAGAGAGGGCAAAGACTGTGGTAGAGAACTTCCTGAAAGGATGAAGTTTTTCTCAATCACCATTTTTCCAAACTTATTTGAATGCTTTTGCCAATACGGTATAGTTTCTCAAGCTATAAAAAAAGGTATCTTAGAAGTGATAACCATAAACCTCAGGAACTATGCACCAAAGGGAAAGGTGGATGACTATGCCTACGGCGGACATCCTGGAATGGTTCTAAAGCCTGAACCTATACTGTTGGCTTACGGAGACATAGTTTCCAAGTATGGAAAACCTTACACTGTAATAGCTCAACCTTGGGGCAAGCCAATTACCCAAGAGGATTTAGACAGGCTTTCTAAGTTAGACAGTCTGATGGTAATATGCGGAAGGTATGAAGGCATTGATGAAAGGGTTGGCTTTTTAGCAGATGAAGAGCTATCTTTGGGAGATTTTGTGCTTTCTGGTGGAGAGCTTTTTGCCTTAACTCTTCTGGAAGGAATAGCAAGACTTTTGCCCGGTGTTTTGAGCGAGCCAGAAAGTATAAAAAAAGATTCGTTCAGAAGGTGGCTGGGCGCACCTGTTTATACAAGACCAGCCGATTTTAAGGGCATGAAGGTGCCCCAAGTTTTGCTGTCTGGCAATCACAAGATGATTGAGCTTTGGGAGCTTTGGCACTCCATAAAAAGAACCGTTGAAAAAAGACCAGACCTTATACCTGAGGATCTGTCCCCTCTGGAGGAGGATATGCTAAAAGCCATAAAAAAAGGTCTTTCCTTTGAGGAGTGGATGGAAGGAAAGAAACCATGATTCTCTTTGTAGTAGAATCTTTCACAAAGGCAAAAACCATAGGCAAGTATTTAGGGAAAGAATATCTGGTAAAGGCTTCGGGAGGACACATCAAAGACCTACCAGAGGATAAGCTGGGAGTGGATTTAGAAACTCTTACTCCTTTCTTTTCCTGGAGAAAAGGCAAAAAGAAGATGGTTGATGAATTAAAAAAGCTTTCCATGAGGGCAGACCTTATCCTCCTTGGCACCGACCCAGACAGGGAAGGAGAAGCCATATCTTACTTTCTGTGGGAAGAGCTGAGGAAAACCCAAAAACCTATAATAAGTAGGGTCTACTTCTACGAGATAACCAAGGAGTCTATAAAAGAAGCTGTGAAACAGAAGAGGAGTATAGACTTCAACCTTGTTAAAGCCCAGTTTGCAAGGAGAGTATTGGACAGGCTAATTGGATACATCCTTTCACCCGAGCTTCAGAAAGGGCTGAGGCAAAGAGGGCTGTCAGTAGGAAGGGTGCAGTCTCCTGCTTTAAGGCTGATCGTTGAAAGGGAGAGAGAAATACAGGTTTTTAGAAGGAAAAAATTCTATTACGTAAAGGTGGTATTTGATGATTTTCAAGCCTATTTGGACGTTAGGTTTGAAAAGCCAGAAAATGCTAAACCTTACATGGAAAAGCTAAAAAATGCTTTCTTTGAAGTAAAACAGGTGGAAAGGTGGCAAGAAAAGGTAGCACCGCCCAAACCTTTTAACACTCCAGAACTTCAAAGAGCTTCCAACGAAAGGTTAAAGCTGAGTGTGGAAAAAACGATGAAGATTGCCCAGGCGCTTTACGAAGAGGGTTTT
>CAZZKD010000106.1:0-1882 GCA_964655095.1 uncultured Thermocrinis sp. | reverse complement strand
GAACGTCAACGGCGCTAAAGAATCGATATCCAGTGCAATACAGGACCTCCAGGCTGCCATAAGAGAAGACAGGGGGTTACAGGATTCGTTGAACCAAGTGATCCAGCAGCTCCAGAGGATCCTGAGCTCGCTGGAGGAGTTCGACGAGAGGATCAATGGAGTCTGCGCCCCGCTCAATTTCAGAGCCGAACCGGCGTCCGACCCGGAGTCACTTCCGGAGGAGCAGAAGATCACGCTGACCTTCCTCGTCTTCTCGGCCACCCCGCTCGCGACCCAGGTCGTCAACAGCAAGGGTTCATCAATCATCAGGCTCAGGGCATACTACGCCTGGAACCCGTTCCCGGGGATAACACAGGGCGTTGCCGTTACGGTGAGGTCAGTTTTTGAGACCGTGAGAGACGTCGCGTACAACTCCCTCGACCAGCTCTCATCGGCCACCTCGACCATCGGTGACATCATCGAGCCCGACCTGAACGATGGTATTGATGGCCTGCTAGGCAACCTAGGAAGCTCCTTCGCCGGTGAACTCTTGGGTGCGCTCAACCAGATCCTCGGTCCGCTAGTGAACATGGTGAACGATATCAAGTCGGTCCTCACGTCCATCAAGGACAAGCTCACCAGCTTCCTCGACAGGCTCACCGAACAGATCAGGGCCGTCTTCGAGACCGTCAAGAACGTGATCCGTGGTCTTGTCAACCAGCTGGTCTCAGCCATCACGAACCTGATCAATTGGGTGGCCGGTGCGATCGTCGGGGCGATCCTCGGCCCGCTCCTCAACGGCCTCGTCCAGCCGCTGGTCAGCCAATTCAACATCATCGGCCAAATGGTAGCACAAACTATCAAGGACATGATCGCGAATTTCATCAAGGAGCAAATCAACAAGTTCGTGCAGGATATAATCGATGATTTGCTGAAGCCGATCAACGAGCTGCTCGCCAATATCGACCAGTTGGTCAACAGGATTTTGGAGCCGATTAACGCAATCAAGCAGAAGATCAACGAATGGCACCAGCAGATCGTGCAGGCGATCGATGGCTGGATGAACCAGCTTCTGGGGCCGATATACAACGTCCTCTCAGGCGTGAAGCTCGACATCGGAGGGCTTCAGGGCTCCGGTGGCACTGGGAGGCTCGGTTCCTCGGTCAAATCCATCATAGGGGAGTTCACCGTCAGCGCGCTCTCGAAGTCCCGGCAGAAGGTGGAGGAGGGCGTCAGGAAGCTGAACGAGCAGGAGAGGAAGATACTCGGTTCGCTGGTCAGGACGAGGGACGCCATGATCTACGCCTCGAGCATGATCAGGATACCGATCATAGGGAGGGGAGGGATGATGCAGGCCACGCTGTTCGAGATCGGTAAGAGCGCCGCATCAGACGACTACGGATACCTGGGGTCGATAGCGGGGCCGCATGACGTTGTCAAACCCGTTGCGGGATGGTATAACGAGTTCATGCTCGTCTTGCACCCAGTTGGAGGCGTGATACCCTTCCAGGCCGATTACAGTTACGTTGCCCCCTTCCTGCAGGACCTGATAGATCTGGTGGGAGCTACTCCGCCGAGCGTCACATGGGTCAAAGTGAACGAGGTCGGGCCGGTCCTCCGGGGATCGAGCGTCGACATCGCGATTTTAGGCGACCCGAAACGGCCTTCGCTGCCCGGCGGCAGGGGAGTCTCTTCGACGATTTTCACACTCCCCGACGGCACGATGCAGGAGAGGTCCATCGACGACATGCCGGTGATTAGCCCTTACTTCCCGTTCCCAATCGATCAGCCAATTCTCTCGCCCTTCTTCCCCTTCCCACCGATCCCACCGAACCAGCAGCCGCTCCTGTCGCCGTTCTTCCCGTTCCCACCCGAGCAGCCCGCGGTGACCGCCGGCGACGGC
>CAZZKD010000105.1:0-4023 GCA_964655095.1 uncultured Thermocrinis sp. | reverse complement strand
ATGTGTTTTACTGAAATCTTCTTTTTATGAGGGAGATTTCCACCACTTTTAAAAAATTCCATCCACAAATAATTGGCTATATCTTGAGCGGTTTTTCTATACTCTTTGAGAACTGTTTTAATCTTTTCTATCTTTCCCTTGTTAGCAAAATGTTTGAAC
Organism: uncultured Thermocrinis sp.; assembly: GCA_964655095.1. GTDB lineage: Bacteria > Aquificota > Aquificia > Aquificales > Aquificaceae > Thermocrinis. The sequence goes on along the minus strand of CAZZKD010000105.1, from coordinate 3,864 downwards.
TCATAAGTTCCGTAAATTTCACTCATTAACATAGAATTTAGACCAACCGCCTATAAATGTCAGCATTTGAGCATGAAACTAAAGATTGGTTGCAAGACTCAGCAATAAACTCTTCTATCATATCTTGAACCAGCTTAGTGAGCTCTGTAAAGTCTTTTTCGAGATAGTACTCAAAAAGCTCTATTATCCTTGTTCGGTTATGTTGTTCATCTACGTAAAAATGCGCTTTTATGTATGGAATTTCTTTCTGCAGTTCAAAACCTTCCTGACCGGGCAATAATAACTCAACTTCTATATCCGGACCAAAAAGCCCTTCATTTTCAAAATATGTCTTTATAGCCAAAAGCTTATCCTTGTAGTTTTTCCAGTCAAACATCCCCCACTATCTCCAGTTGTGAAAAGATAAAACCTATTTCGTACTGGGCTGATTCTGGAGAGTCAGAGGCGTGTATGGCGTTTTTACCTTTATCTGTGCCGAAGAGCGCTCTTATGGAATTTGGGGCTACCCTTCTGGCTTCTTCGCTGTCCGTTGGTCCTATTATTTCTCTTACTCTTTTTATGGCATCCTCATCTTCCAAAACACAGGCAACCACTGGACCAGAGCACATAAACTCCACAAGTTCTTTATAGAACGGCCTTTCCCTATGGACTATGTAAAACCCTTCTGCCTGTTCCTTGGTAAATCTGAAAAGCTTCATGGCTAAAATTTTGAATCCTTCTGAAATAAATCTGTCAAGTATTTTACCGGTGGCTCCCTTTTCAAAGGCGTCTGGTTTGATGATGATGAGCGTTCTTTCCTTTGCCATTGCTACCTCCTATTAGATTATTCCCCTTCGAAGGATTGTAGTTCTTCCATTAAGGATTTTATTTGAAAAAGGACTGCGCCTTTCAAAGTGTTTATGTCTGCAGACCAATAATTCTCAGAGAAGATTATCTTCTTTTCTGGGCCTTCATCTGCATCTCCCACATACCTAACTATTACGTAAGGATAATCCTCCTCCTCACATTCTTCCTCTGCCGCACCAGGAAAGCATATTAGAAGTTCTATCTCTGGACTTACGGCCATAGCTTTTAGCTCTTTAGTCAACTCAAGAAACTTTTCTTTTGGATATTCCATCATCCAAACCTCTCTAAGACACGCTTTATGGAAGCATCTATAACCATACCAGAGGTTTTAACTACAAAACCACCTATTAGGGATGGGTCCTCTAAGACCTCAAACTCAAGCTCTCTGTTGAGAGATTGTTTTATCTTTGCCATTACAGATTGAAGAGTATCATCGTCCACTTTCTTTGCCACTATCAAGAATGCTTTTGAAAGCTTTAGCAATTTCTCCATTTCATAATCATAGACCTTCTTTATTTCACCGAGCATTGGAATGGCGTTTAGCTCCACTAAATGGTTGATAAATTCCCCTGCTTCAGAAGGCATAGAGAATCTTTTTGAAAGATCGGTTAGGTATGCTATTTTCTTTTCATTGGGTACCTTTGGATTGAGAACAAAGTCCCTAAATAGCTTTTCTTTTTTATACAGATCATACACAAAACCCAAAAAATTGGAGCCTTGAACTAAAAGGGCTCTATCTTTTGAAAGCTTGTTCATAAAGACCTTTGCAAGCTTTTTTGCTAATTCTCTGTTCATTGCCTTGCCTCCATTTTCCTAATGCTCTTTTCTATGTATCTTCTTTGCAGGTCTGGATTCTGAAAGTCCTCAGCAAGCTTCTTGATTGCCAGCTCTTTAGCTTTCTGCATGCCATACCTTAATAGCTCTTCTTTTGCCTTTTTGGTTTCCAGCTCTATGCTTTCCGATGCTTTTTCTTTGATCCTAATTACTATCTCATCCACCTTATTTATCTCCTCTTCTTTTATCTGTTGTGCAGTTTGTTCTGCAAGTTTTATCTGTTCTACGTGACGCCTTTTTGCATCTTCGTATTCAAGCTTTGCCTTCTCCAAAGCTTCCTTTGCCTGCTTTAGCTCTTTTTCTGATCCTTCCAGATTTTCCGTAAGCCTTAAAAAGAAAGACCTAAAAGCTTCTCCTATGGGTTTTTTCCCAAAGTAATAGACTATTGCTAAGAAAAGCAGTATGTTTAAACCTTTCCACACCAGCTCTAAGGTGTGATGCCCTTCTGCCATTGCCATATTAGGCTGCCTCCTCTTCTATTTTTTGCACTATACTTTTTGCTATTTCTTCTATCCTTTCCTCAAGCTTTGCTTTCTCTATATTCAATGCTTCCCTTATTTCTTTCACGCTCCGCTCTATTTCTTTCTGAACTTCTTCTTCAGCCTGAGCTATTTTTTCCGCTTTTATTCTTTCTATTTCTCTCTTTGCCTTCTCCAGGATCTCTTTTGAAGTTAAGCTTGCCTTTTCTATCTCCTGTTTAGCCAATTCCAGGAAGTGGTTTGCTTCCTCTCGAAGTTTTCTCGCTTCTTCGTAGTTTTTGCGGATGAGATTTTCTCTGCTCTCTATAACTTCACTGTATGGCTTGGTAAGCATTTGTCTAATGATGAATAAAAAGATCAAAAATAAAGCTGCTTGTACAAACAAGGTTATGTTGGGATATAGAGCTTGTTGGATATCCATAACTTCCTCCTCTTTAACATTTTACCACAAGCCTTTTTCTATCTCTTCTATTAGTTTTATTCTTTCTTCGTGCCTTCCACCTTCAAAGCTTGCGCTTAGCCAAGCTTCTACTATAGAAAGAGCTAACTCATCTCCTAAAACTCTGTCTCCTAAGCACAATACATTAGCATCGTTGTGCATTCTGCTCATCCGAGCCATGTATTCGTTCAGACAAAGGGCTGCTCGTATGCCTGGAAACTTATTCGCTGTGATAGACATTCCTATTCCGCTTCCACATATGAGGATTCCGTAGTCTGCCTTCTTTTCCTGAACGGCTTTCGCCACCTCCTTTGCAAAGATAGGATAATGAGTAGAATGTGTAGAGTTTGTGCCAAAATCTAAAACCTCATAACCTTTTGAAAGAACAAATTCCTTTATCTTTTCTTTCAATCTAAAACCTGCATGATCTGAACCTATAGCTATTCTCATTTGGATATCACCTCAGATATGAGCTTATTCACAAGCTGGGGATTAGCTTTGCCCTTTGTGGCTTTCATGACCTGACCAACAAAGAAGCCTATAAGTTTATCCTCTCCAGACTTTAGCCTTTGGTATTCGTTGGGATGGGCGTTAAACACTTGTTGAACCACTTCCCGAATAGTATTTTCATCACTTACCTGTTTCAAACCTTTCTTTTCCACTATGGCCTGCGGGTCCTCTCCACTTACAAGCATTTCTGAAAGCACCTCTTTCCCAAGCTTTGACGATAGAACCCCTTCTTTAATCAGCTTTACAAGCTGAGCCAACCTCTCAGGGCTTACGGGTGATTGATCTATACTCAAATTTCTCTCCCTTAAAAGACCAAAAAGATCATTCAGTAGCCAGTTGGAAGTAAGCTTTGGATCCTTATTGTAAAAAGAAAGAGAAGCTTCAAAAAAGTCTCCTGCCTCCTTTATATCTGTCAATACCTTGGCTTCGTATGGCGTTAATGCATATTCTCTTATAAACCTTTCCAGCCTTTGATGAGGAAGCTCAGGCATACTGTTTTTTATCTCCTCTATCCATTCTTTGCTTACAACTAAAGGCAGAAGGTCTGGTTCTGGGAAGTATCTGTAATCTTCCGCCTCTTCCTTTGTGCGCATGGGATGGGTTAGCCCTGTAGATGGATCAAAGGTTCTGGTCTCCTGCACTATCTTTCCACCGGATAGAAGAATTTTAGTTTGTCTTTCTACCTCACTCTCTATAGCCTTTTGCACAAACCTAAAGGAATTTACGTTCTTTATCTCCACCTTTGTGCCCAACTCT
>CAZZKD010000104.1:0-3154 GCA_964655095.1 uncultured Thermocrinis sp. | reverse complement strand
AAGCATAGTGTGTAGATACTCCAAAAAAGAACCCGCAACGGTGCTTATAAAAATCGGAGATAAGGAAATTTGTCTTTGGGCTGAACCATTAAGCGAGGAAATTTTAGAAAGTCTTAAAATAATAAAGGAGAAGGTCCATGGAGTTGAATGATGTAAAGCCGGATGTGGTTCATGATGTGGTAGGGACATTCTGTCCAGTGCCTATATCAGAAACCGCAAAGATGATAAGGCAAATGAAAATAGGCCAGATTTTGGAATTGATAGCAGATGACCCAGGTGTGGTAGAGGATATACCCGCTTGGTGCAAGACCACTGGACAGGAATTTTTAGGTCTTTATGAGGAAGATGGCGAATACCACCTTTTTGTTAAGAAGGTAAAGGAGCTATGAAAGAAAGGCTGAACTTGGATACAAACATAAAGGAGCTTTTAGAGAGATATCCAGATGCTAAAAAAATACTATGGGAATATGGATTAGATAGGCTGGAGGAAGAGGACTTGGTTGATGTGGTGTCAGATAAGCTGACAATAAAGGGCTTTTTTAGACTTATGGATTTGGATGAGGACGATCAGGGAAAAATCTGGTTGGAGATACAAAATTTAATAAGAGAATCGGAGGAATGAGATGGAAAAGGAAAGATTGAAAGAAGTAGAAAATGTGTTGGATAAGATAAGACCAGCCCTAAAAGAGCATCATGGGGATCTAAGGGTGGTGGACATAAAGGATGATGCGGTATATCTTCAGTTTGAAGGTGGATGCACTGAATGTCCCATCGTGGATGCTACGCTGAAGGATGTTGTGGATATTGCCCTTAAGGGCAATCTAAACTGGGTAAAGAAGGTGGAAATATCTGTTTCAAAACACAGTATTTTATGAACATCTCCGGTAATACTTCCCTTTATGGAGTAGTGGGATATCCTGTAAAGCACTCCCTTTCTCCCCTGTTTCAAAACAAGCTATTTGAGTATGTAGGTTTAAATGCGGTTTATGTTCCCTTTGAGGTAAAGCGGGAGGAGCTGAAAACCGCTTTTGAAGGTTTAAAAGCTCTGAATGTAAAAGGTATAAACCTAACCATTCCACACAAAGAGGCAATCGTTGATATGTTGGACTTTGTCCATCCAGATGCGGAAAAAATAGGAGCGGTAAATACTGTTAAGTTTGGAGAAAGGACTGAGGGCTACAACACAGATTGGATAGGTTTTTTAAACAGCCTAAGGGAGACCGTTGGAGAGTTAAAGGGAAAAACAGTTTTGGTTTTAGGTGCAGGTGGTTCTGCACGTGCGGTTTTGTATGCACTGGAAAAGGAGAATGCTAAGGTTTATCTTTGGAACAGAACCAAAGAAAAGGCAAAGAAGCTTTCGGAAATTTTTAAATCCGAAACTGTTTCCTCACCTGAGGAGGTTTTAGACTCCGCACACATAATCGTAAATACCACCTCCGTAGGTCTAACAGAAGATTATTTGCTCTTTGACTATTCTCTTTTGAAGGAAGGTCAAGTGGTATTTGAGCTGATTTACGGGAAAAACACCCTTTTGAAGGAGTGGTCTCAGAAAAGGGGCGCAGTATATCTGGATGGTCTTAAAATGCTGGTTTATCAGGGATTGGAAAGCTTCAGGATTTGGACTGGGTGTAAGCCGAATCCGAAGGTTGCCTTTCAAGCTCTTGAAAAGCACTTAAAGTGAGCTCTTTCAGAAGTTCTATATAAGTTGGATGGTCTTTCAAAGTAGGCACCCTTATAAACTCTTCCACTCCAAGCTCCTTTGCCAAGTTGTAATAAAGATAGTCCAGCTCGTAAAGGGTTTCAGAATGCTCACAAGTAAAAGAAACAGGTATGAGCACTATTTTCTTTTTTCCAGAAGTTATTAGTTTTTTCAAAAGCTCTTCTGTTTCTGGCTTTAACCACTGGGTTGGTCCTACCTTACTCTGATAGCCCAAAGCGTACTCTACCTTAGGGAAATGCTCCATTATTAGCCTTACTGTCTCTTCCGTCTGATCTTTGTACGGATCTCCCCTCTCTATGACTTTAACCGGCAGACTGTGGGCGGTAAATAGAAAAAAGTATTCCTCTGGCTTTTTCACACTGGAAAGTATGTTTTCTACCATGGCCCTTATGTAGAGGGGATGGTTGTGATAGGACTTTATTTTGACTACCGGAAGGTTAAGCCCAAGTTTGCTGTATACTCTGTCAAACTCGTTGAAAGAAGAGCCGGTGGTTGTTTTGCTATATTGGGGATACATAGGAAGGAGTATAAAGCACTTTGCACCCTCCTGTAGAGCTTCCTTTACCGCTTCCTCTATAAAAGGTTTCCAGTATCTCATTGCTACCTTGACTGTAAGGTTCTCTGGCAGTAGTTTTTGAAGTGCTTTGGCTTGCATCTGTGTTTGTTCCCTTTGGGGAGATTTCCCTCCCATTAGCTCATAGTAATGCCTTGTTTTCTTTGCCCTGAACTTGGAGATAACAAAGGCAACAGGCTTTTGGATTGGCCTTGGGATCTCTATTATGTCGTGGTCTGAAAAAAGGTTGTATAAGAAAGGCTCAACCGCATCCAAAGAGTCGGGACCGCCCATATTGAGCAAAAGCACCGCAAATCTTTCCATAGTTATTATTCTAATTCTTCCAGCTTTATCTTACCCTCGTAAATAGCCTTTCCAACTATCACTCCTTCCACCAAACCTTTCAATTTTTTAAGGTCCTCTATACTTGCCACCCCCCCGCTTGCAAGAACAGGCTTTTTAACAAATTTCTTAAACCTAAGGTAAGGTTCCACATCCACACCTTCCAAGGTGCCATCCTTTTCTACTACGGTGTAAAGATAGCCCCATATAGGCTTTTCATCGTAAAGTTTGGCAAGATCTTCGGGAGTATATAAACTGCCCTCTTTCCATCCCGCCACAGAAACCTTACCACCTTTGCTATCCACCGAAAGAATTATCCTTCCTGGAAAGGAATCTAACATCTCTTGAAAAACCTCCGGGCTTTTAACCGCCACAGTGCCCACCACAAAAAGATCTATGCCTATCTCATCAAGAATTTTTAAAGCCTGCAATTCTCTCAGACCTCCTCCAACCTGCACAACACCAGAAAAAGCTTTTCTGATGTTTTTTATAACTTCCAGATTTTTAAGAGTGTTACCAAAGGCACCGTCCAGATCTAC
>CAZZKD010000103.1:0-4651 GCA_964655095.1 uncultured Thermocrinis sp. | reverse complement strand
GGTGGAGCAAAGATGGCTTCGGATATGTCCTTTCCAACCTTTCTTGCGTCAATGTCCCACGCAGCAACAACTTCTATATCCCATGGCTTGTATCCTCCAACATCTTCAAACATCAAACCACTTACATTATCAGTCCGATGTTTTTCATAGTAGTGAATTCCCTGAATCAAAGCGCTTGCGCAATTGCCCACACCCGCAATAGCAATCCTTATTTTCTTTCCCATTTTTATCCTCCGAAAAGCTTAATATCTATTATAGCTTGGGAATTTCTTGAACAAAACCACCGACTTATATTACAATTTAGCAAAAGCAGTTTTTGAATGAGCAAAGAAATTATGGAAAGCACAGCCTTAGTAACTGATCTTTATGAGCTAACTATGGCGCAGAGTTATTTGGAGCATGGGAAAACGGGGAAAGCGGTCTTTAGTCTTTTCGTCAGAAAGCTTCCAAAAGAGAGAAACTTTTTGGTAGCCTGCGGTCTTGAAACGCTAATTAAAAACTTAGAAAATTACAAATTCGGAGACAGAGAGTTAAAGTATCTAAAAAGCTTAGGCATATTCAAGGAGTGGTTTTTGGATTATTTAAGAGAGCTGGAGTTGGACATAGACCTGTATGTGATGGAAGAGGGGACGATCTTTTTTCAAAATGAGCCCATCGTTCAAGTAGAAGGCTCCCTCCCCAAAGCCCAACTTATAGAAACACTGGTTATTAACACCATACACTTTGAAACTGTCATAGCGTCAAAGGCTGTCAGAAGCTATCTTACAGCTAAAGGTAAGACTTTGGTAGATTTTGGTTTAAGAAGGGCCCATTCTCCTATGGCTGGGCTTTTGGGTGCAAGGGCTTGTTATGTGGGAGGCTTTAATGGAACTTCAAACCTTCAGGCTGGTATGCACTATGGAATACCGGTCTTTGGCACTATGGCACACTCTTACATAATGGTCTTTGATGAAGAGGAAGAAGCCTTTAGAGCTTTCGCAAAAAGCTTTCCAGACAAGGTTTTTCTTTTGATAGATACCTACGATACGGTTGAGGGGGCGCGCAAGGCTTTAAAGCTTATGAAGGAAGGGATAAAAGTTTTGGGTGTGAGAATAGATAGCGGAGAGATCCCTCAGCTTTGCAGGGAAGTTAGAAGACTTTTAGACGAGGAAGGTTTTAAGGATGTGAAAATTTTGGTCAGCGGTGGGGTAGATGAGTATGACATAGAGCGGTGGCTTTCGGAAGGTGTGCCGATAGATGCCTTCGGCGTCGGAACAAAAGTTTTGACATCCTCAGATGCTCCATACTTGGACATAGCCTACAAATTGGTGGAGTATGAAGGAAAGCCCAAATTTAAAGAAAGTCCAGGCAAAAAAACCTTTCCCTACAAAAGACAGGTATTAAGATACTTCAAGGATGGTAAATTTCACTACGACAGGGTAATTAGATATGAGGAAGGTGGTTTGGTAAAGAAGCTAACCTTTCCACTGCCTTCGTTAAAGGACATTAGAGAGAGGGTCCTTCAGCAGTTAAGCCAGCTACCGGATGAACTAAAAGAACTGAAAAAGGTAGAATACAGGGTAGAGGTGGAGTAGTTGATAGGGGTGGATATTGTTTCCAACAGGAGGATAAAGAATGCGGTGGATAAGTTTGGAGAGAGGTTTTTAAAGCGTATATACACACCTTCTGAGTTGGAATACTGCAAAGCTCAGGCAGACTACATAGCCTGTTTATCTGCCAGATGGGCTGGGAAGGAGGCAATCCTGAAGGCAGTTTATCAGCATACTGGCATTCTTCTGAGGTTTTCTGAGATAGAAATACTGGGAGATTTTGGCAAACCCGCAAAGGTTAAACTCCTAAGGGAAGGGCTAAACAACCTTAACCTCTTGATCTCCCTCTCACACGAAAGAGAATACTCGGTAGCAGTTGCAATTATACTAAAGGTTTGCCCTCTTTCTGAACGTACTCCTTGCCTGTATTGATGTTTATCTATATGATAGCCATAGGGAATGTTCAAAAAAGACTTTTGCTTGCTGGTGCAAAGAATATAAAGGAAATTTTTGGTTTTGAGGTAAGAATATCTGATGTGCCTGTGTATTACCGTGATGCTTACGATCCAAAAAGGGGGCAATTCATAGCTAACAAAATCTTGGACCGTATGAGGGCTGTTGAACTACCAAGCATGCTAAAGCTGATAGGCATAACTGACGTTGATATCTACGAAGATAACTTAAACTTTGTCTTTGGCATTGGCGAGTTAGGTGGAAGGTATGCTCTTGTTAGCACACACAGGCTTTTTCACAAGGACGAAAGGATTTTCTTTGAAAGGGTGTTTAAGGAGATAAACCACGAGCTTGGACATACCTTTGGCCTTTTGCACTGTAAAACTCCTGGGTGTGTGATGAACTTCTCCAATTCGGTTTTTGAAGTGGATAGGAAGGGTAGAGATTTTTGTTCAAAGTGCAAAAGTAAGCTCTAAGCGACGGGATACTTACCTTCTACAAATCCTTTCCAAACTTCTGGCATAAGCTCCAGCTCCTCTTGAGCTATACGCTTTGCCAAATCTTCTATACCCTTTAGATCCTTTTTTGTCCTTACCTTTACATCCAAAACCTGAGGCTCGTTTATTGGCTTCCCAATTTGGGAAACTATATAACAGTAAGCTTCTTCTACCTCTTCAATTTCCTCAACAACCCTTTTGCTTATTTTGTTTGCCACTGTGTTGTAAATTTTGCCTATGTGGGATATGGGATTTTTGCCCGCTGCTGCCTCCAAGCTCATAGGCCTGTATGGAGTAATCAGTCCATTGACCCTGTTTCCTCTACCTACCTGTCCATCGTCTCCGTGCTCCGCAGAAGTCCCCGTTACTGTTATATAGACACTCTCGTTTTCCCTGCTGTCTGCAGTGTTTATGAAAAGCTCCACCTCCTTACCTATGACATCTTGAACATGGGCTTTCACCTTGCGCATTATCTCTTCCTTCCTTTGAAAGTATTCGTCAATGTCCTTTATGTATTTGCTTACAAAAGCAAGCGCAACCGTAAGCCTTATCCTTTCTCCTATTCTGACCCCCATAACCTTTATATCCTCTCCTATTTCTGGATGAATGCTTTTCATATGTTCGGAGTTTAAAAAGGTTTCAGTTTCATAAACTGCCCTTTCTAAGGTATCCAAAGGTGCAAAGCCCACACCAAAGGATGTATCGTTTGCTAAGGGAATATCTCCCTTTTTCTGAAACCTTTCAAAAAGTTCAACCAAATCCTTACTACCCGGCCTTATTTTTGGATAGATTCTTATGTGTTTTTCTATGTCAATATTCCTCAGATGCTTTCCTATCCACTCCTTTGCGGTGTTTATTACAAACTCCTCCACATTATCAAGCTTTTTTCCGTCTTTTTCCAAAACCGCCCTACCCACTAAGTGTATTTCAATAGGCTCTACAATTTCCCCTCCACCAAAGCGCACGTTTGCCACCCCTCCAACTAACAAAGCCTTGTCTACGTTGTGATGCATAACTGCGCCAAAGTTTTCTAAATACCATTTGCATAGTTCCTTAGATAGGTTTTCCGCCAAGTAGTCGCATATAGTATCCGGATGCCCTATCCCCTTTCTTTCCACTATTTCCGCCGGTTGAGCGTAAACAGGCTCAAAGATCATAGGTGTGATTACTATGTTTTTCAACGCTCTACCTCCTAAGATTGTGGATGAACTATTATTATATTGGAAAAAATCTATTAAGATATTAGCTTATGCACATAGAGGACCTTAGGAATATCGCTTGGAAGTTTAACAGCAGGCTTAAGTTTGTAATGTCCCGAGGGGAAATCATTACCGAAGAATACGAGCCTGTTGTAAAAGAGATAATAAAGAAGGTTAAAGAGGAAGGCAACAAAGCACTTTTGGAATTCACCAAAAAGTTTGACGGGGAAGAGCTAAAAGAAGAAGACTTGGAAGTGCCATACGAAGAGCTTGAAAAAGCTTACGAAGAGATTGAGCCTGAAGTTAGGCAGGCTTTGGAGATTGCCCACGGGAGGATAAAGAGGTTTCACGAAAAGCAGTTGGAAAACTCCTTTATAACAGAAGAAGAAGGCATACTTCTTGGGATGAGAGTTATTCCTTTGGAGAGGGTGGGTTTGTATGTGCCGGGGGGAAAGGCGGTCTATCCATCTACCGTTCTTATGAATTCTGTGCCTGCGGTGGTAGCTGGAGTGAAGGAGATCATTATGGTATCTCCCAAGCCTAACAAATACACCTTAGCTGCAGGGTTTATAGCTGGCGTAAGCAGAGTCTTTAGAGTAGGAGGGGCGCAAGCTATAGCAGCCCTTGCTTATGGAACAGAGAGTTTGCCAAAGGTTGATAAGATTGTGGGTCCGGGCAACATATACGTTACCATTGCCAAAAAACTACTCTTCGGAGTGGTGGATATAGACATGATCGCTGGCCCTTCTGAGGTGCTCGTGATCTCCGATGGAACGGTAGATCCTAAGTGGATAGCTTGGGATTTGCTGTCTCAGGCAGAACACGACGAGCTGGCTGGAGCATTTTTGATTACTACAGATGAAAAGCATGCAGTCCAAGTTGTGGAAAAGCTAAAACAGATCATGGAGGACTTTCCAAGAAAGGACATAGCTCAAAAGTCCATAGGAAGGTTTGGGACGGTGTTTTTGGTGGA
>CAZZKD010000102.1:0-5800 GCA_964655095.1 uncultured Thermocrinis sp. | reverse complement strand
AGAGATAGGGTACGTCTCCCAGTTTTTCAGCGTTATTCCCAGGGTGTCTGCGGTGGATATAGTGGCGGAACCTCTTGTTAGATACTTTGGGTTGGATGAAAAGGAAGCAAGAGAGATGGCAGGATGGCTCTTAAGGAGGCTTGGCATACCATCCAATCTGCTTGATGCCTATCCTTCCACCTTTAGCGGTGGAGAACAGCAGAAGGTAAATATCGCCAGAGCTATAATATGGAAGCCAAGACTTCTGCTTCTTGACGAGCCTACCGCTTCTTTGGACGAGAGATCCGCAAGGATAGTACTGGAAATTCTAAAGGAGTTAAAGGAAGAGGGAGTGGGAATGATAGGTATATTCCACAACAAAGATCACCTGAAAGCAATTGCAGATAGAATCTTGGAGGTGAGAAAACATGCGCGAGTTTTTGATTGAAAGGGCAAAGGTTGTTACTCCTTTTGGTATTTTGGAACAAGGATACGTGCTTGTGGGCGAAGGAAAGATTTTGGAGGTAGGAGAGGGTCAGCCAAAATACAGGGTAAAAAAGATAAATGCAGAAGATATGTTCCTCTTACCTGGACTTATAGACACTCACAGCGATGCCATAGAGAAAGAAGTAGAGCCAAGGCCAAACACCTTTTTCCCCTTTGAATTGTCTATCTTGGAGTTGGATAGAAAATTGGCCCTTTGGGGCATAACTACGGTTTTTCATGCCATCTCCTTTGCGGACAAAGAGCTCGGTTTAAGAAGCAACGAACTTGCACAAAAATTAACGGAAAGCATCCTTAAACTAAGACCAAAACTTTTGACAAATCACAGGATTCACGCAAGGCTTGAAATAACCAATCTGAAAGGCATGGAATATATAAGCAAACTGATAAAAGAACGTGCCATAGACGCTTTGTCCATCATGGATCACACGCCAGGACAGGGACAGTTTAAAGAAGAAAGGGCTTATAGAGAGTATTTAGAAAAAACCTATAAGATGGATTCAGAAAGCGTAAGCACTCTGCTAAAAGAAAAGCTATCTTTTAGAGAAAAGGCTATGGAAGAGATTGAGCAATTTCTTAGGAACTGTAAAGAAGAAGGGATAACTTTGATTTCTCACGATGATGACAGCGAAGAAAAGGTTAGATGGGCCTACGAAAGTGGCATTACTGTATCAGAGTTTCCCACAAGCATAGAAGCGGCAAAAACAGCCAAAGAGCTTGGAATGAACGTATGCGTGGGGTCTCCAAACGTGGTAAGAGGAGCATCTCAGTATGGAAACCTAAGCGCAAAGGAGCTTATTAAACTTGGCTACGCTAACATCCTATGCTCAGACTACAAACCATCGACACTGATTCAAGCAATATTCAAGCTCAGCACGGAGGGCATACTTCCTCTTCACGAGGCGGTAAAGCTAACCACCTTAAACCCAGCAAAAGCGGTAGGTTTAGATCAAAAAGGAAGTATTGAGGAAGGTAAGGACGCAGACCTGATTTTGGTAGATTGGGATGATGGCTTTGCAAGGGTTGCTATGACAATCAGAGATGGAAGGGTTATATATTCGGACAGGCTATGTTGATCTTAGGGCTATGCTAAGAAGCAGAAAGGATTTTATGAATAATCAAAAGATACTCTCTTAGATGGCGGGTGATAAGGTAGCGGTGTTTAACCCTTTCCTTTGCGTGATATCCCATATCTTTTCTTAGGCTATCGCTTGATAAAAGCTGTTTGATTCTCAAGGCAGCACCTTCTACGCTTTCTACCAAGAATCCAGTAATACCATGCACAATCTGTCTCCTTATTCCTCCTGCGTTTGCTCCAACAACTGGCTTCTCTTTCCACATGGCTTCAGAAACCACAAGTCCAAAACCTTCTCTGATAGACTTTTGGATCACCACAGTGGCTCCCCTTTGAAAGGCATTTACTTCCCTGTGGCTATCCGGTGGGAGATTTAAAACGAATACATCCTTTTCTTCAGCGGTCAAATTTAAAAGCTCTTTGTAAACGGTTTCTCCTTCAGGGTCATCTGTAGCATATCCTCCTACAAACACCATCTGACATTTAAAATTTTTCCTTACCATTTTAAAGGCTTCTAAGGCTCCAAAGGGATCCTTCAGTCTGTCAAAGCGGGAAACCTGCAGGATAATAGGTATTTCAGGGTCTACACCAAACTTAATCAGAATCTCTCTCACCTCTTCATCTGGAAGGTCAACATTTTTTGGATGAAGGGGATCTATTGAAGGTTGAATGATGTATACTGGTAGGTCCATTTTTTCATACACAAACTCCGGCAGGTGGAAAATGGCTGCATCGTAGGAACCTAAAAATTTTCTAACGAAGTCCCAAGCGGTTGGAGCAGGGGTGGAGGTGTCAATGTGACACCTCCAAATCCACTTTTGCCCCTTTTCTTTATTCACTACAAGACCTATAGGTTGAGGATCATGCACTATCACCACATCGTAGTTGGAAAAATCAATCTTAGTTAAGTTTTCATAGACGACCTTAAGATAATACACAAACTCCTCGCTTGTAATTGTTTCCTCTAAAGGGAGATGAAGCATGTTGTGAAGCTTTTTTGTAAAGTTAAAGAACCTTTCATCTCCTTCAAAGACCTTCCAATCAGTTTTTACATCAAGCTCGTTCATCAAAGGAACCAAACCCCTTAATATCTCCGCAACCCCACCACCTTTATAGGTAGAATTTACATGCAAAACCCTTATATCCTTTAACCTCTTAGCTAAAATTACAATCTCGTTTATTATCTCTTCTCCAACGATGGGTATGTATTTTTCTAACCTCATTCTTCACCCAATATTTTTATAATTTCCCTTTTTATGTCATAAAGTGTCATCATAAAAGGATGAATTCTGTTTATTTTTTCTGCCTTTTTGACTTCTCCTATGCTATGCAACCACGAAGAATAATCATTGATTATGGTCTTTTTGTTAAGCCTCGCAGTTATGAAGTGATAAAAAATTGAATGGATACTTGATTTTTTAATTCCTTCTTTAAATTCTTCAAGGTTATTTGCTTCACATCCTAAGTCTATGATTTCTCTTTCCACTGTGATAAAGTAGAATGGCGTTAGCTCTTTTTGCAACATGCTTGAAGAGAGATTCTGTTCTAACACTTTAATTAGGACTTTTCTTAAATCTTCTAAATCATAGTAATCCAAAGGGTCTATAACAGACACCTTTTCTGCTAAGATTACTAAACCATTTTTGAAAAACCAAAAGGCAAAACTATTTGTGTAGTAGGTGGGTAAGTTATGGTAGTTAAAAATGTTTATGTAAAAGTGATAAAAAATGGAAAGCTGGTCTATGGTTCTTAAGGCTTCTAAAAAGTCAGAAAGGTTTTTGGCACTCCTTCCGGTGTATTTGGTCACCCACAACTCTGATTTAAAACAAAAAGGGTTACTCATGGGAGGCTAAGATTTCAAGAAGATTTCTTACATCAGCGTAAGACTTAAGGCTATACTTAGCGTTGGAAGTGCCCATGCCAACCTTAATGGTAACTGCCTCTTTGGGAAGTTTCAAAAAGAGGTCTTCATCGGTGGTATCATCACCAATTGCAAGTATAAAGTCAAAATTGTCATCCTTTAAGAAGAGATTTGCGGCAACACCTTTGTCAATCCCAGCAGGCCTCACTTCCACTATCTTGTTTCCCAAAATCAAATTTATGTCTGAAGTTCCAGTAAACCCTAAGAGTTCATCAACAAGCTCTGCTACCCTAAGGTTTGCCTGCTCAGGATCAGCGTTGCGGTAATGGAAAACAATTGAATACTCCTTTTCCTCAATAAAAGATCGAGGAAGACGGTCCACATAAACCTCCATAATACTTTTTATTTTGTTTTTAATCTCAGAAGACATAAATGCGGTTGCTTCCCAGTCTTTACCACGCCTCTTGATAAAAAGCCCATGCTCGCAGATGAAATTCAAGTTTAATCCTTTAAACCACCTTTCCAAATCTTCTTTTTTCCTTCCAGAGATAAGAATTACCTCGGTGTTTGCCAGCTGAGACAGGGCAGAAAGAAAGGAAAGAAGATGAGTATCTGGTTTGGCTAAGCTTGGCCTGTTGGCAAAAGGTACAAGGGTTCCGTCGTAATCAAGGAAAAGAATCCTTTTGTGGGCTCTGTGAAAGGACTCTTTAAGCTTGTCTATCAAGGCTGGAGTTAAAAGTTTGGTAGCTAATTTCATCCTTTCTGCAATTACCTGCTCCAAGCTTGAGAGAAAATCTGTTCCCCACTTAAGTATGTTATATCTTCTGAGTCTTTCTTGCATAACACTCAGCCGTTCCCTCATCTCTTCCTCAGAAAGCCCTAAGGCTTTTTCTATAGCACTTGTTAATTCCTCTACGGAGTTTGGATTTACGATCAACGCCTCCCCAAGTTCCTTTGCACTCCCAGCAAACTCAGAAAGTATAAGAACTCCCTTCCCATCTTTTCTTGAAGCTACAAACTCCTTAGCGATAAGGTTCATTCCATCCTTTAAAGATGTAACTAACATTACGTCCGAAGCCAAGTAATGGGCAGTGAGTTCTTCAAAGTTAAGAAATTTGTTGTAGTAAAGCACCGGAGTCCATTCTATTGTCCCAAAGGTACCATTAATTTCGCTTATCTTCTCTTCAAGACTTCTTTTCATTCTTTGATATTGCTCTACGCCTACCCTTGAGGGCACAATTATGATAAGCAGAACTACTTTCCCTCTGAGGTCTGGTCGTCTCTGCAAAAGTCTTTCGTAAGCCAAAAGGCGGTTATAAATTCCTTTGGTGTAATCAAGCCTGTCAATGGAAAATATTATCTTCTTTTCTCCAAACTGTTCCCTTATTCTTTTGACTAAATTCTTTATTTTTCTTTTTCGGGAAGCATTGTTAAAAAGCTCAAAGTCTATGCCCATAGGAAAGGTTTCTGCTCTTACAACTCTGTCTTGATAGAAAAAGGTGCCTGACTTGTGATCAATGCCAAACATCCTGATAAGGGTTCTTAAGAAATTTGTGGTGTACTCGTAAGTATGAAAGCCTATAAGGTCTGCTCCAAGCATCCCTTCCATCAACTCCTTTCTCCAGGGAAGTTGCATGAATATGGACGGTGAGGGGAAGGGTATGTGTAAAAAGAAACCTATGGGTAAGTTTGGAAAAAGGCTTCTTAGCATTGACGGTAAAAGAAGAAGATGATAGTCATGAACCCAGACTACAGAATCGGGTGTAACATGCTTGGCTACTTCGTTACAGAAAACTTTGTTTACTGCAACGTAGGTTTTCCAATACTCCTCATTATAGTCCACATAGCTTAAAAACTCATGAAAAAGAGGCCAAAGAACTTTATTGCAAAAGCCATTATAAAACTTCTCAAACTGTTTAGAAGAGACGGAAATAGGGTAGGTTTTTAGCCTTTTAAACTTGCTTTTCAGCTGGTCCATAGCTGAAGGACTTAAGTAAGAACCGGGCCAGCCAATCCAAATGTAATCTTTAATTGAACTTCTTTTAAGAAAAGACTCCAACCCAGAAACTAAACCACCGGGACTTCTGCTTATAGTTAAATCAGAATGGACGGTAACAGGGAGCCTGTTAGAAACAATGATCAATTTTTTTGGAAAATTCATTATAAATCATTTTAATACAGTTTTGCCCCAAAATTCACAAGGGCTTTGTCTCTAATACTCCGAAGTTAAGCAAGGTTTTAGTGAATATTGTTTATAAGCAGAAAAATGTGGTTCATTTGGTGTACAAGGACACTTCTGAAAGAATTAATCCTCCATAACTAAAGCAAGAAACTATTTCTACTACCGTATCTGCAAATGTTGAGGTTGTTTGCATGTAAAG
>CAZZKD010000101.1:0-9328 GCA_964655095.1 uncultured Thermocrinis sp. | reverse complement strand
GGCGGCTAAGTAGAGTATGGAGGGAGAACCCAAACCTCCCGCACCTACGACCAAGACCTTTGACTTTAGAAGCTTTTCCTGCCCTTTGCCACCTACCTCGGGCAGTATAATGTGCCTAGCATATCTTTTTATTTGCTCTTCCGTAAAGTTAAACATTTCCTACCTCTAAGATTAATCTAAACCTTTAAGAGAATACTACGCAAATCGGAACCCTCGTAACTACCTATCAATCCCCTCTCATGCACTTGCTTGTCTATCCTAGTTGGATCTAAGGTTGATATTATGTATTCCATAGCTTTGTAAGCCTTAGATGGATCCCCACAGGTATAAACATCCACGGTAGCTAAACCATGTTCTGGCCAGGTATGGATGGATATGTGCGATTCAGCCAAGAGGATAACTCCCGTAGCTCCATGTGGTTGGAATTGATAGTAGTGAGAGGAGATTTTGGTAAGACCTGCTACTCTTACTGCCGTTTCTAAAAGGTGTTTAATATCTTCCACCCTGTCAATCAGATCAGGGTTAATACCGTGCAGGTCCGCTAGGATATGCAGTCCGAGGGTTTTTGCCATTTCCTTTCCTCCTTGTCAAGGTTTTTTAAAATTTTGACAAGCCAAACCATAACAAAGACCTCCTTTAGCAAAGATAACAAATTATAATAACTTTTATGAAAAAATCAAGTAGAAGATCTAAACTTAGACCTACATCTTCTATGGTTAAACAAGCTGTATTCAACATATTGGGAGATATAGAGGAAAAGCTATTCATAGACCTTTTTGCCGGAAGCGGTCAGATGGGTTTTATGGCTATGGAAAGGGGAGCTAACGTAATTTTTGTAGAAAAAAACAGGAAGTTTGCTAAGTTAATAAGGGAAAAAGGCGGTAATGTGGTTATTTCTGACACAGTAAAATTTTTAGAATCTTTTAAAAGCTCACCAGACATAATTTTCGCCGACCCTCCATACGATTATCAGAATTACAAAAAATTAATAGAAGTTGCGCTTAAAAAGCTCTCTAAAGGAGGTATTTTTATACTTGAGCATAGAAAAAATCAAACTTTTGGAGCGGAAAAAGTAAAAACTTATGGAGATACCGCCTTATCTATTTGGAGGAAAGAAGATGATGAGTGTGGTCTATCCGGGGACCTTTGACCCACCCCACCTGGGACATCTTGATATAGTAAAAAGAAGCTGTGCGTTGTTTGACAAGGTAGTAGTAGCCATAGCTAAAAGCCCCAGAAAACACCTACTGTTTGACCTTGAGGAAAGGTTGGACATGTTCAGAGTTATGGTTGAGGACCTGGGTCCAAAGGTAGAGGTGAAGAGCTTTGAAGGCTTGCTTGTAGACTTTATGCAAAAAGAGGGAATAAAGGTAATAGTCAGGGGAGTTAGGCTATTTACCGATTTTGAATACGAACTTCAGATAGCATTAAATAACAACAAGCTTGCAGGCGTAGAAACCATATTTATGATGCCTTCTCAGGAATACATACACATAAGCTCTACCATAGTCAGAGACATAGCCAGTTATTGTGGTAAGTTAGAAGGCTTAGTCCATCCTTACGTTGCTAAGAAAATAAGGGAAAAGTTTGGATGCCCTTAGCCTTTGCACTCCACCCCTTCCCTTTCTATGTATTCCTTCATCTTTTCAAGGGCTATCTCTCCGGTTACTAAATCCTTTATATCCCTTTCAATGTTACTGGGTTTTATTATGGCTATCCATCCCTCTCCGTAAGGATCTTCGTTTATAAGTTCAGGCTCATCAAAGAGCCTTTCGTTCCTCTCCACTATCTCCCCTTCTATGACAGCAGGTATAGGACCTGTCCATTTACCACTTTCTAAGGACGCAATAGGTTTGCCTTTTGGCACGTGTTTGCCAGGTGGCTTTATCCTTACATTTACCATCTTACCTGCCCTCACTTGCCCTATATCCGTTGCCCCCACACGAACTAATCCATCCTGTCTAACTTCGTACCATACTTGGTTATCTATATCGTAGTAAAGTTCTTGTGGTATTTTACAGCCTTTATAAGTTTCCATGGCAAGAGTATTTTAATGGTATAAATTGTAAAAAATACATGATTTTTAACAGTAGACAGGAAGCGGGTAGTATTCTGGGTGAATGGCTAAAAGGTAAGTTGGAAAAGGGGAAAAACTATGTAGTGCTTGGCGTACCCAGGGGTGGAGTAGTTGTAGCAAAGGAGGTGGCAAAGATTTTGGGTTGTCCATTGGGTGTTCTAATAGTCAGAAAGCTTGGTGTTCCAGAAAATCCAGAGCTAGCCTTTGGTGCTATAGACCCAGATGGAGAGATATACTTAGACAAAAGCACAGTTGAGTACTTTAGGCTAACACCAGAGACCATAAAAAAGGTTGCACAGGAAGAGCTGAAGAAGATAAGGGACAGGGAAAAGAAACTTGAAAGGGGCAAAATATCCCAATTTGAAGGGGTGGAGTTTATTGTGGTAGATGATGGTATAGCTACTGGTATGACTACGGAGGCTGGAGTAAAGTATTTAAAGAGAAAAGGCGCCAAAAGGGTAATAGTGGCAGTGCCAGTCTGCCCAAAAGACACCGAAGAAAGATTAAAAAAGCATGCAGATGAAGTTTATTGCTATCACTCTACTACCTCTTCTCCTTTTGCAGTAGGAATGTTTTACAGAGATTTTAGACAAGTGGAAGATGAAGAGGTCCAAAAACTATTGCAATGAAGTACGTTCAAACCTATATTATAAAACTTTGAACAGGAGGTAAAGAATGATTAATAGGAACCTTATGAGAAAGCTTATCTCCTTGGGAGAAAAAGGTTATGTTACTTACGATGAATTGAACGAAGCATTGGGTGATAGCCTAATAGACACGGAGCTTTATGAAGAGGTAATGGATTTTCTTCAGGAAAGAGGGATCAAGCTTCTTGAAACTGAAGAAGAAGCTAAAGAAATAACAAAGGATGAGGAATTTTTAGTATCTACAGAACACCTTTTGCAGACATCCAAGGATGGTGATCCAGTAAGGCTTTATCTAAGAGAAATGGGGAAAATACCCCTTTTAACAAGGGAAGAAGAAATAAAGTATGCTAAGCAAATAGAAATTGGTAGGAAGATAATAAGAAGGGGGCTTCTGAGGACTTCCTTTTTAGTAGAGAGAGTTTTGAGGGAGTGGGGAAATGTATGTAACGGAAAGCTAAGGGTTCAGGACATTATGGACACCTTTGATGAGAGCAAAACTGTGGAAGAGTATGAAGAATCTCATGAACAGTTAGAAAGACAGTTTATAGAAAAAGGTTTGGAATTGGCAAAGGCATACAAGAATGCGCTTTACTGGAGGGACTTGTATCTTTCTTACAAACTTCCTGAGTATAAAAAAGAGTACTTAAAAAAACACGCAAAAATGAATAGAATACTCAAGGAACTGAAGCTCAAACACTCAAAGTTTGAAAGGATAGCCGATGAGCTTCTAAACCTTTATCAAAAGTACAATAAGAAGCTAAAAGATTATGAACAGAGAAAAGTAAAACTTGAAAAGATCCATCCAGACATAGAGCAGTTAATAAAAGAGTGTGACTATAACATAGAGTTGCAAGTAAAGGCAGAAAGAGCTGGGTACAACTTTGCAAGATTACAAATGTTAAAAAGTGAGTTCTTGGCAATACAAAAGGAACTTAAAGATTTAGAAAAAGAACTTGGAATCTTGCCCGACGAGATAAAGAAAGTAACGCAAATAATAAAAGAAGGTAGAACAAAGGTAATTCAGGCAAAGCAGGTAATGGTAAAATGCAACCTTAGGCTCGTGGTTTCTATAGCTAAAAAGTATGTAAATAGAGGTTTGCCTTTCTTGGACCTTATACAAGAAGGTAACATAGGTCTAATGAAAGCAGTAGATAAATACGATTACAGAAAAGGATACAAGTTTTCTACCTATGCCACATGGTGGATAAGACAAGCGGTAACTAGGTCTATAGCAGACCAAGCAAGGACCATAAGAATACCTGTTCATATGATAGAAACGATAAACGATATAACCAAAGCTCACAAGAAGCTATTCCAAGAGCTGGGTAGAGAACCGCTGGCGGAAGAAGTTGCTAAGTATTTAGGAATACCTATAGAAAAGGCAAGAAAGGTCATGAGGATCTCTCAAGAACCGGTGTCGTTAGAAACCCCTATAGGTGACGACGAAGACGCCCATTTGAAGGACTTCATAGAAGACAAGAGCGTACCTTCACCGGAGGAAGAGGCTACCAGAAGAATACTAAGGGAACAATTGATAAAAGTTCTCCAGACATTGGGCGAAAAGGAAAGGGACATTTTAATGTACAGATACGGCCTTGTGGATGGCACCGAATACACTTTAGAGCAAATAGGTAAGATGTTCAACGTAACAAGGGAGAGAATAAGGCAGATAGAAAACAAGGCTATCAGAAAGCTAAGACATCCTGCGAGGGCTAAGTACTTAAAAGACTTTGAACCAATTTAACATCCTGCTCATAGGGGGTCCTACGGGCAGTGGTAAGTCTGAGCTTGCTTGTGCTTTAGCCAGTAGGATAGGCGCAGAGGTTGTAAGCGTAGATTCAATGGCAGTCTACAAGTATATGGATATAGGGACTGCCAAGCAAAAAGATTGCAGGGTAAAACAGCATTTAGTAGATATATTAAAACCGGGAGAATACTTTGACGCCAAGGTCTTTGAAAATTTAGCCTTAAGGGCTATAGAGGATATAAAAAACAGGGGAAAGGTTCCCATTCTCTGCGGTGGCACTTACCTATACTTTCAGGTTTTACTCTATGGTCTTGCAAACACACCAGAGCCAGATTGGAATTTGAGAAAAAGGCTATATTCTGTAGCTGAAAGGAAGGGCAGCGCATACCTTTACCAAAAACTGAAAGCAGTTGATCCAACTTACGCAAAAAAGGTCCATCCTGAGGATACAAGGAGAATAGTTAGAGCCTTGGAGGTATTTCTTCAGACTGGAAAGCCTTTTTCTTACTTTCACAGATGGCAAAATCCAAGGTTTAGTTTTGTTGGATTTTACGTGAAGCGCTCTTGGGAAAGTCTATCCAGAAGGATTGAGCAAAGGGTGAAAAGAATGATAGAGGAAGGTCTTTTGGAAGAGGTTAAAAACCTTTTGGAAATGGGCTTTGAAAGCTTTCTTACATCCCAGCAGGCTATAGGCTACAAAGAGCTTGTGCCATATTTTAGGGGAGAAATAAACTTAGGGGATGCGGTTGAAAGGATAATAAAAAACACCAAAGAGTATGCAAAGAGACAGATAAGGTGGTTCAGAAGACAGGGATGGGCGGAAGTGGATATGGACCGCATGAGCCTACAAGAAGGAGTGGATTTTGTTTTGAAGGTTTATAATAGATATCTTCGTGATGAAAAGGACTAAATACTGCGGGCTTGTATCGGAAGAGGATCTGGAAAAAGAAGTAGTGCTGTGCGGTTGGGTTCATAGGGTTAGAAACCACGGAGGAGTGGTGTTTTTGGACCTAAGGGACAGGGAGGGAATAGTGCAGGTGGTAGTAGAAGAGCTTATCTCTCCCGAAGCTTACGAGGTTGCGGACAAACTTGGTGTGGAAGATGTGGCTTGCGTGAAGGGAAAGGTAAGAAGAAGGCCACCAGGAACGGAAAATCCAAGGCTAAAAACTGGACAGCTGGAGGTCTTGGCTGAAAGGATAGAGCTTATTAACACTTCTGAAATGCTTCCTTTTTCTGTGGAAGAGGAAACGCCAGTATCCGAAGAGATAAAGCTACGCTACAGATACATTGACCTAAGAAGGGAGACAATGAAGAGAAACATACTCTTCAGGCACAGGGCTTATCAGGTCATAAGAAGCGTGTTTTTGAAGAACGGTTTTGTTGAGGTGGAAACTCCCTTTCTTACCAAATCCACACCAGAGGGAGCAAGGGACTTTTTGGTTCCTTCAAGACTGTATCCGGGTAAGTTTTACGCCCTTCCCCAATCTCCCCAGCTCTTTAAACAAATTCTTATGATAGCTGGGTTGGATAGGTATTTTCAGATTGCAAAGTGTTTGAGGGACGAAGATTTGAGGGCAGACAGACAACCAGAATTTACGCAGATAGACTTTGAAATGTCCTTTGTGGAAGAAGAGGATGTTATGGGTATAACGGAGGAGCTAATAAAGACCCTATTTAAAGAGCTTTTGGGGATAGATGTAAAAACACCCTTTGACAGAGTAAGCTACTTTGAGTGTATGGAAAGGTATGGAACCGATAAACCCGACAGAAGGTTTGGGCTTGAGCTGGTAAATCTGGAGGATGTGTTTAAAAACACCGACTTTAAGGTCTTTAAAGAAGCCATAGAAAGCGGTGGAACGGTAAAGGCTATAAACTTCAATGCTGGAGAGCTGTCAAGGAGTCAGATAGAAGAGCTTACTGGTTTTGTTCAATCCTTAGGTGGAAAGGGCCTGGCTTGGATAAGGGTAGAGGATGGCAAACTAACTTCTCCCATAGTGAAGTTCTTAAAAGAGGAAGAGGTAAAAGCTGTGCTTGAAAGAACAAAGGCGAAAGCAGGAGACACTATCCTCTTCTCAGCGGGCAAAAGGGAACTGGTCTATAAAGTCTTGGGTAATCTGAGGGTTCATCTTGCCAAAAGTTTTAACCTTGCAAAAGATGGCTTTGACTTTTTGTGGGTTGTGGATTTTCCACTTTTGGAGTGGGACGATGAGGAAGGGAGGTTCGTATCCTTGCACCATCCTTTCACCTCTCCAAGGGAGGAAGACATACCAAAGCTAATTCAAGCCTTACAAACACAAGACATAGAGGAGAAGAAAAGGTTGGTGCATTCTGTAAGAGCAAGGGCTTACGATTTGGTCATAAACGGTTATGAGGTAGGCGGAGGTTCCATACGTATTCACAGAAGGGACCTACAGGAAAAGATCTTTAAACTTTTGGATCTATCTGAGGTAGAAGTAGAAGAAAAATTTGGCTTTTTACTTAAGGCTTTAAGTTATGGAGCTCCACCTCACGGAGGCTTGGCCATAGGTTTGGATAGGCTTTTGGCAATTATGCTGGGCTTGGATTCCATAAGGGACGTTATAGCTTTTCCCAAAACTCAAAAGGGTACATGCCCATTAACAGGAGCGCCAGACTACGTTTCTCCAAAACAACTTAAAGATGTGCATATAAAAACCTTGGAGTTATGACGCCTTTTGAAGAGCTTTTAAAAATAATGCAAACCTTAAGGGAAAAATGCCCGTGGGATAGCAAGCAAACCCACAAAAGCCTTAAAAAGTATATGATAGAAGAAGCTTATGAGCTTTTGGACGCCATAGACAGTGAAGATGACCATAGGCTAAAGGAAGAATTGGGAGACGTGCTTCTTCAAGTTGTTTTTCATTCCCAAATAGCAAAGGAAAGAGGTGCCTTTGATGTGTGGGATGTAATAGAAACTTTGAATGAAAAGCTGATAAAGAGGCATCCTCACGTCTTTGGCAATGAATCTGCCCAAGAGGTTTTGAGTAAGTGGGAAGAGAATAAAGTAAAGGAAAGGGAGAGTGTTTTAGACGGAGTGCCCAAAAGCCTTCCTGCATTGATGAGGTCCCAAAAGCTTCAGGACAGGGCAAGCTTGGTGGGCTTTGACTTTGAAAGCATAGAGCAAGTTTTTGAAAAGATTGAAGAAGAGTTTCGGGAACTAAAGGATGCTATAAAGGAAGGCAACACAAAGGCTATAAAGCACGAATTGGGAGATGTGCTTACCGCTGTTGTGGAGTTGGCAAGGTTTTTAAAAGTAGATGCGGAAGAGTGCTTACAAGAGGCAAACAACAGGTTTGAAAGGCGGTTTAGATACTTAGAAAAAAGAGCAAAGGAACTTGGAAAGGATCTTAAAAGTATGACTCTGCAGGAGATGGACCTTCTTTGGATGGAATCAAAGCGTTTTGACTACGATAATCCACAAGAGTGAGATCTCTTCCTATGCGCTCCTTCAAAAACCTACTGCCTGCCTTTCCAAGGGATTGGGCACCCAAAAGGGCAATGCTTAACCTTTTTTCCTTGATCTCCAAAGCCCTGTTTTCTACAAATTGGCAGATATGTTCAAAATCTATTCCGCTTCCATCCTGAAGAGTATCCGCCGGAAAGCCCACAACACACTCAGATTCTGCATCTCCTATCAGTAGAACCGAAGAGGTGTCCCAGCAGATCTCCGCCTGAAGTTCTACAGATATACGACCGCTTAGGAGTTTTTCCTTTTGATCTACGCTAACCAAAAAGGTGGGATCGGTCAGAACACTTACCTCTTCCAAGGGTCTGTCTTTTAGCTCTTCTACCAACAAAACTTTCAATCCTCCTTTGTTATAGTATATGGTGTTTTCTATAACTTCTTCTACGTCAGCCTTCAGCACACCCTTTATAGCCCTTGAGAAGGGTTGGACCAAGAAGGGTATATGACTTTCGCCAACCTTGACGCTTGCGTGCAAAAGCTTCCAGTTTATGAAGGAAAACTCCCACTCTTTACACTTCAAGCCCAAACCTTCCGCAAAGAGCCTTAGCTCCTTTATAAAAAGCCTCTCCTCTTTGCTTCCAGGCCTTCTTCCGCCCAAGAAGGACACAAGGTCCCACATGGCTTTTTCCTTCTTTTGCTTAAAAAGTCCGTAAATACATCCGCAGTAGTCCTGATGGTAGATTTCCATAGTCTTTGAGAGCCTGAACATCTCCTGCGTGCCTCCCCCTTTTCTGTAGTCTAAGGCTAAGAACTCTATGCCAAAGTTTTTAGCAAGGTTGGAGCCCATTTCAGAAAGAACCTTAAAGTCCTTTTTTGGACTCATAAGCAAGGTGGTTGTATAGTGGGAAGCGCCTATACTTTTTGCATACTCAAGGGACCTTGAGAGTCTGTAGTCAAAGCACACCTCACACCTTTTGCCCCTCTCCGGCTCGTCCTCTAAGCCTTTCACAGCCCTGAGCCAGTTTTCCACATCATACTCTCCTTCCACCAGCTTTATCCCCAAGCTCTGACATACTCTTTTTGTTTCCACAAGCCGTAGTTTATATTCTTCGTAGGGGTGTATGTTTGGGTCGTAGAAAAAGGCAGTTATTTCAGATTGGGGAAAATCTTCTCTTAGCCTTTGGAGAAAATAAACCGCATCTGGCGCACAGCAAACGTGGACTAAAATCTTCATGAGTACTTACGAATAATATACTCTACGCAGGTTCTGAGCCCAAAGCCTGTGGCTCCTTTTGAGTAATAACCAAATTCCTCTTTGAAGTAAGCAGGACCTGCTATGTCCAGATGGATCCACTTTATGCCCTCTTTGACGAACTCCTCCAAAAACATGGCAGCGGTTATGGCTCCACCGTATCTTCCTCCACTATTTAACA
>CAZZKD010000100.1:0-1852 GCA_964655095.1 uncultured Thermocrinis sp. | reverse complement strand
CAAAGCAGCCACTATAAAAAATCCAGACACTATACCCACTGTCCTTGAATGCCTAAAGGAAGAAGATTTTTTCTTTGAAGATCATCTCCTTCTTTTTTCACTTCTTTGCAGGATTTGGGAAGACAAAGGAAAAGATTGGGACGACATAGTCATAAACAACTACATCTTAAAGTCTGGACTGCAAAACAGGATAAGCATGGATTTTGTGTATGCTTTAGCACAAGAGGCGGCAGAAGGAGTGCTCTTAGAAGAAGCGATAAACAGTGTAAAAGAAAAGGCAGGGCTTAGAAGGCTTATGGAGTTGTCCATAGAAATACTAAAAGGAATAAAAGAAAGTCCAGACCTCAGCAATCTGGTTGAGAAGGCCACACAGAGGATATACGAGATCTCGGAAAAGCATCACGTTACCCACTATCAACACATAAAGGAGATAACAAACCAGGTTTTAGAAATAATAGAGAAAAGAAGGAGCGAGGAGAAGGTAATAACTGGAACACCTTCTGGCTTTATAGACTTAGACATGCTTACCACAGGCTTTCATCCATCCGACCTTGTTATAATCGCTGCAAGGCCTGGTATGGGAAAGACGAGTTTTATGTTGTCCATGGCGATGAACCTTGCTCTGGAAGAAAGGATCACTTTAGCCATATTCTCTTTGGAGATGAGCAAAGAACAGCTTGTCATGAGAATGCTTTCTATGCTTTCAAAGGTACCCCTTCAAAACATAAGGAAAGGTTTTATATCGGAGGACGACTGGGAAAGATTGCTAAGTGCTGCCTTAGAAATTTCCTCCTGCAATATGTATATAGATGATACTCCCACACTCTCCACTACAGAACTTAGGATAAAAAGCAGGAAATTAAAGAAGGATAAAGGAGTTCAAATAATATTTGTAGATTATCTACAGCTCCTTAGGCCACCCCACAGAAGAAGCTCTCGCCAAGAAGAAGTGGCTGAAATTTCAAGAAATCTCAAAGCTCTGGCAAAAGAAATTGCGGTCCCAGTGGTAGCCTTAGCACAGCTTTCCCGTCAAGTGGAGCACAGGAGCGATAAAAGACCCCAGCTTGCAGACCTCAGAGAGTCTGGTCAGATTGAACAGGATGCGGACCTTATCCTCTTTATCCACAGACCAGAGTATTACAAGAAAAGTCCACCACCAGAAGAAGAGGGTATAGCAGAAATAATAGTGGCAAAGCAAAGACAGGGACCTACGGGAATAGTAAAGCTGGCTTTTATGAAAGACACCACAATGTTTAAGTCTCTCTCACCTACTTATCAGAGCAGAGTAGAGCCCTATACACCGCAAGAGATAGAAGAGGATCTTTCTACAGAAGACTACGACTTGGACTTCTGATGAGGGTAAAGTTTAGAATCTCAATATACAAAGACGGTAAGAGATTAAGTAAGGCAGACCTCAAACAGGAAAAATCCCCCTTTTGGATAGGTGTAAGGTATATAACAGAATTTAAATACTTGGAAGCTACAAAGTGGCTTATGATTGCCGAAGATTGCTACGAAAAATACCTTTTGCTCTCTCTTGCTAACTTAGCCTTAGGACAAGAGAATCAAGGTAGGGAGTTTTACAATGAAGCTCTGAAACACAAATCAATGCATCCGCTTAAAATCTTTTTGGAAGTTCCAGAAAAAAATATAAGAGTTGAAATCAAGGAGTTCCCCTCTGCATGGACAAACAATCCATGCACACCCACCTTTGAAGGTGAGCCCTGCCGAGGGTTTAGGGACTTCTAAAGAAGTCCCAAGGGAGCACTCCATCACCCTTAGCTCTCTCAAGATACCGCTTTAACGATACCTTGAGGAGTTCCTTTTTCGGCAGGCTCATACTTAAAACCTC
>CAZZKD010000099.1:0-3079 GCA_964655095.1 uncultured Thermocrinis sp. | reverse complement strand
GTTTGTCTGATTGGTCCTTGGATCAGCAAGGTATGCACTCTCTCTACTATAGGATAAACAAAGTTGTTGGAGGGATTTTCTGGAGCACTGTTCTCTATTCTCTGGCCGTCAGGCGTGTCCCAAACTCCAGCAAGTATCAGTTCGCTTTTGAAAGCAGGAGCATTTACATTGGCTAAGTTATGGGTTATTGTTTCCAACTTTCTCTGTTGCAAAAGCATACCGCTGGATAGTATGTATATACCCTGATAATCTAGTGGCATAAACCACCCCCTTGTTGATAATATACACAAGTTTTTTGGTAAAATCAAGTATAGTTGGAACTCACTTAGAGTTTTGGTTTATAATTCTATAGATTAGATTAACAAACATTTAAGGAGGTAAACCCTATGGCCCTTCCAAAGGAGATAAAGCAGAAAATTATTGAGGATTATAGGAGGCACGATACGGATACGGGATCCCCAGAAGTGCAGATAGCCATACTTACGGAGAGGATAAACAGGCTCACAGAACATCTAAAAAAGCACAAAAAGGACATCCACTCAAGAAGGGGACTGATTGCTATGATACACGCAAGAAGGAGACACTTAGAGTATCTTAAGCAAAAAGATTATGAGAGGTATCTGGAGACGGTCAAAAAACTTGGGTTAAAGGTTAAATAATGGAAAGGGTAGAAGTTAAGTTTGAAGATAAAGATCCAATAATCTTAGAGACGGGCCATTATGCAAAGCTTGCAGACAGTGCGGTTGTTGTTAAACAGGGAGGAACTGCGGTTCTGGTAACAGCTGTTATGTCCGAAAACCCAATACCTAATATTGACTTTGTCCCTCTGACGGTTGATTACAGAGAACAGTCCTCCGCTTGGGGTAAAATACCCGGTGGCTTTGTAAAGAGAGAAGGAAAGCCAACAGACAGGGAGATATTAGTCTCCCGCGTAATAGACAGACCTGTAAGACCTCTCCTTCCTGAGGGCTTTCCATATGAGGTGGTAATTACTGCCCTTACCCTTTCGGCGGATGACAAATACGATCCGGACGTGCTTGCAATTACTGGCGCTTCTGCTGCTCTGCATATATCCCGTATCCCTTTTGAAGGACCTATAGCAGGTGTTAGAGTCTGCAGAGTGGAAGGAAAATTTGTCGCAAACCCCACTTACGAAGAGAGACAAAAGGCAGATTTAGAGATAGTTATGGCTTGTTCTGAGTCTGCCATAGTAATGGTGGAAGGTGGTGCAAAGGAGGTAGATGAAGAAACCTTTATGGACGCACTGTTCTTTGGCCAATATGCTATAAAGGAACTGTTGCAGGCTCAGGAAGAATTAAGTAAAAGGATAGGTTCTCCAAAGGTTGAATTTGAAGGACTTAATTTGCCTGCAAATTTGCAAAATCTCTTGGAAGCATTCTGCACGGATAGAATTAAGGAATCCCTAAATATCCAAGACAAAAGGGAGAGAAAAACCGTTCAGGTAAAGATATTAGAAGAGTTAATAGCCAATCACCAAATACCAGAAGATCAATTTTTTAAACTGAATTACCAATATAAAAAGCTTATCAGCAAGCTGATGAGAAAGATGATTCTGGAGGAGGGGAAAAGAATAGACGGAAGGGGTCCCAAGGACATAAGACCCATTACCATAGAGGTTCATCCCTTTGAAAGACCTCATGGCAGTGCCATCTTTACGAGGGGGCAGACCCAAGCTTTTGCCACTGCAACCTTGGGTGCTCCAGAAGAAGCCCAGCTTGTAGAAACTATTTACGAAGGGGGAGTATTCAAAAGGTTCATGCTTCACTATAACTTCCCACCTTTTTCCACGGGAGAGGCAAAACCTTGGGGACCACCAAGAAGAAGAGAGATAGGGCATGGTGCATTGGCAGAAAGGGCTTTGGAACCTCTGATCCCCCCTCAGGAGGGGTTTCCATACATAATAAGGGTGGTCTCTAATATACTTGAGTCCAACGGCTCCACTTCTATGGCTACCGTCTGTGCAGGTTCTTTGGCACTCTTTGATGCGGGCGTGCCAATGAAAAAGCACGTGGCAGGCATAGCCATGGGTCTCATAATGGAAGGGGAAAGATACGTGATCCTTTCGGACATTTTGGGCGACGAGGACCAGCTGGGGGATATGGACTTTAAGGTGGCAGGCACAAAGGATGGTATAACCAGCGTGCAGATGGACATAAAAATAAAGGGTTTAAGCAGGGAAATAATGAAGCAAGCTCTTATGCAGGCAAAGGAAGGAAGGCTTTATATATTAGAAAAAATGTATCAAGCTATGCCAGAACCAAGAAAAGAAGTCTCTCCATACGCTCCAAAGATAGAGATAATACAAATTCCAGAGGATAAAGCACTTGTGGTTATAGGTCCCGGTGGCAAAAATGTTAGAGAATGGAGAGACAAGCTGGGTGTCTCCGTTTGGATTCATGAGGGTGGCAAAACGTCTCTGACAAGTATGAGCAAAGAGGCAATCCAGCAAGTGAAAGAAGCTATAATGAAGCTTTTGGAAGAGGTGGAAGTTGGTAAAGTGTATGAGGGGAAGATAACCAGGGTGGAGCCATACGGGGTGTTTGTTGAAGTTCTTGGAGGAAAGGTGGGAATGCTCCACGTGTCCAAGATGGCAGAGAGGGTAAAGGACGTCAGGGCAAGGTTTAAGGTGGGGGATCAGATAAGGGTAAAGGTGATCGCGGTAGACGAGAAAGGAAGGTTGGATCTAACTACTGTAGGCATAGACCAGCCGGCGTAGCTCAGCGGCAGAGCGAGGCACTCGTAATGCCTAGGTCGTGGGTTCAAATCCCACCGCCGGCTAAGGAGAGATAAAATGCTGAAGGTGAAAATCAAGAGATTTCCTCATTCAAAAGACTTACCCTTACCTTCTTATGCTACGATAGGCTCTTCGGGTATGGACCTTTTGTACGCTGGTTATGAGCCTGTGATCCTCAAACCCTTAGAAAGAGCCTTGCTTCCCACAGGGATAGCAATAGAACTGCCCGATGGATTTGAGGCACAAGTCAGACCAAGAAGCGGTTTAGCCATCAAGCATGGCATAACCATCTTGAATGCTCCTGGCACCATAGACCCAGACTAC
>CAZZKD010000098.1:0-10119 GCA_964655095.1 uncultured Thermocrinis sp. | reverse complement strand
GTGATAAACACTTATGTTGTATCCAAGGGCCTTCAAAAGTCTGTATCCACCTATTCCTAAGAGTATTTCTTGACGCAGTCTAAGTATGCCATCGTCGTAATACAGTCTGTCGTTTAGTTTTCTTATCTCCGGGTCGTTCTTTGGCAAGCTTGCGTCAAGAAAAAAAACCTTAACCTCTTCCCTGCCGATTATTGAGTATTCCCAAGCGGTGAATTCTTGGACTAAGTCCCCAAAGCTTATTTGCAATTGCAGGTTGGTAGGCCTTAGAATCTTTTTGTAGTCCCATGGCGTATCAAAGTCTAACTGCATACCGCTTGGGGTTATTCTTTGAGAAACGTATCCTTTTTTGTAAAGAAGGGTTATACCTACCGCAGGTATTCCAATATCTGCGTATGCGTAAAGCGTGTCCCCAGCAAGCGTTCCCAACCCTCCACTGTAAGTGGGTATCCTATCTTCCAATCCTATTTCCATTGCAAAGTAAGCTATCATAGCAAAGTTATTATAAAACCCTCATACTAATATCCAACCATCTTGCGGAGTGGGTGATTGACCCACTGGATATATAATCCACACCTTCTATAGCGTAGTCTTTTATGTTATCAAGGGTTATATTTCCAGAAACTTCAACCTCAGCCCTTCCCCCTATTAGCTTTATCGCCTCCCTTACCATCTGCGGACTAAAGTTATCAAGCAAAACAATATCTACCTTCCAGCTTAAGGCTTCTTCTAATTCCTCCAAACTCTCTACTTCCACCTCTATTTTATAAGCAGGTCCTATTCTTTCTTTTACCCTTCTTATAGCTTCCCCTATACCTCCCGCTATGCGCTTGTGATTGTCTTTTATGAGCACCATATCGTATAAAGCAAACCGATGGTTCGTTCCTCCTCCCATCCTTACCGCATACTTTTCAAAGTATCTGAGTCCTGGTGTAGTTTTTCTTGTGTCCAAAAGTCTTGTTTTTGTTCCCTGAAGCCTTTTGACAAACTCCCTCGTCAGAAAAGCAATACCGCTTAGTCTCTGAAGTAGATTTAAGGCGGTCCTTTCTCCCTTCAAAAGCACCTCCGCGCTTGCTTCAATTTCCAAAAGCACATCCCCCTTTTTGAACTCCTTTCCTTCCTCCCAAGCTCTTATTACCTTTATATCTCCAAGCAGTTGAAAAATTCTTATAGAAAAATCAAGTCCTGCGCACACACCCTTTTCTTTGGCTAAAAATACCGCTTTAGCCCTTTCTCCTCTGCATATGCTTTCTGTAGTTATGTCTCCAAATCCTACGTCTTCCTCCAAAAAGTTAAGTAGGATCCTATCAATCTTCCAAAACTCCATCCTTTAACCTCAAAATCCTGTCAAAGTAGTTTTTCATCTCCTGATTGTGGGTAGCTATTATAAAGGTTATAGTTCTTTGTCTTCTGAGCTCTAAGAAAAGCTCAAAGATCTTTTTACCTTCTTCTAAGTCCAAGTTTCCCGTTGGTTCGTCTGCAAGTATGATCTTGGGCTCTAACATGAGCGCTCTTCCAATGGCAGTTCTCTGTTGCTCCCCTCCCGATAGCTGGTAAGGTTTGTGATTCTTTCTGTGGGATAGCCTTAAAAACTCCAATATTTCTAAAGCTTTCTTTTTTGGGTCCTTTTGGCCTGCCAGCTCCCCCACAATTGTTAGATTTTCCAAAACGCTGAAGTCTTCCAAAAGATAATAAAACTGAAATATAAAGGCTATGTTGTTTTTTCTAAACTCAGAGAGCTGATCCTCGTCCATAGCGGTTATTTCTATCCCTTCTACAAAAACCCTTCCAGTGGTGGGTTTTTCTAAACCCGCTATTAGATGAAGTAGCGTGCTTTTGCCTGAGCCAGAGGGTCCCATTAGACCCAAAAACTCACCTTTAGCTACACTAAAGCTGACCCCCTTTAAAGCCTTGGTGCCGTCTGGATATACCTTGAACAAGTTTTCAACAAAGATCACAGACTTATATTTTACATAGTGAGGAGGTTGAAGAAATGTTTGAGATGGTAGTACATGGTGTAACCTTAGACCCAGTATCCCAAATGCCCATAGTGGTTCTAAAGTCTAAGGAAGAAGACGATGTAATACTTCCCATATGGATAGGCATTTTTGAAGCGGATAGTATCCTTCGAGAACTTCAAAAGGTAGAGCCCCCAAGACCGATGACCTACGAGCTTATGAAGAACCTTATATTGCAAATGGGAGGAGTGGTAGATAAAGTGGTGATAAACGATCTAAAAGATAGCACTTACTACGCAGAGATTCACATAATTCAAGGGAACAACCTTCTTGTAATTGATTCAAGACCCAGCGACGCTATAAACTTAGCTTTAAGGTTTTCAGCTCCGATATTTGTAGAAGAGTCTGTGATAGAAAAGTCAAGGGTGCCAAAGCCAGAGGAGGATGAAGAAAAAGAAAAGCTGAAGGATTGGCTGGAGAACATAAAACCAGAGGACTTTGAAAAAGGTCTAAGCTGATGCAAGCTTTAAGCACTCAAGCATAAGCTCCAAAGGAGGCGTGCCCACATCCACCACCGGTTCTATTCTTTCGTATTCTCCCTTGGACTTTAATGTGTCCAATATCAAAAGAAAAACCTTCGTCAGTCCTTCTTTAAAACTTACTCCTTCTTTGAATATGTATAGGTCCATATCCTCTCTGTAGCCCAACAGAGAATACCTGTCAAGGTCTTCTATTTTCTCGTCCGTGCCTATTGCGTAAGCATGGGCAACCTCTATAACTGTTTGGATGGGAAGATAAGAGGTCGCATAACATTCTAAATCCACCTTCTTTAGCAGTTCTGGGTCTAGCGGAAGAGAAACAACATACAGAGCAGATTCTTCTGTTAAGCCTTCCTTAGAATAAGCCCTAACTTGAATCAGATAACTCCAAGACCTCATAATCCCAAGAACACCCCATATAAGAATATCACAATGGGAGCGATGATCCTTTGTAAAATGCCTGTAAAGAGAAGGAGCATAATGATAAGAAAACCGTACATTTCAAATCTGTAAAAAAGCTCCCAATGTTTTAAGGAAAAGAAGCTCATGATCGCCCTACTACCATCCAATGGAGGGATTGGTATTATGTTAAAAACCGCCAACACGGTGTTTATCATCACCGACTTAACAAAGAAGATCACAAGGGGCTGGACCACCGCTGGAGTTAGAAAGTCCAAATAGCCTGCTTCTGCGATCCTATATAAAAGTCCAAAGGTGGATGCTAAGGCTAAATTCATACACACGCCCGCTATAGATACAAAGAAGGTTCCCTTTCTTAGGTCCCTGAACCTAAAAGGGTTTATAGGAACTGGTTTTGCCCAACCAAAGAGTATGTTTGAGCCGATCAACAGGAGTATGGCTGGGAAAACTAAGGTTCCCAAAAGGTCAATGTGTGGGATTGGGTTTAGGGTTAGCCTTCCTTCCTCCTTTGCGGTTGGATCTCCCATTTTATATGCAACCCATCCGTGGGCGTATTCATGAAGTATAACTGCAACCATTATAGCTGGTATGGCTATCACAAGATCCTGAACATTCATGGCTTCTAAATTTTAACCTTAATCTTCATCAATCAGAACTGTCCCGTCTATGTGATAGTATGGTCTTTCGTAAGAAGAGTAGTAATAGGGCGTGTAGGCAAAAAATTCCCCTGCGCAAGTATCCACCCCTTTAAATGCTGGGAAAAGACCATAAGAGCTTCTCAGAGTTCTTACCTCTTCTTCTGACATGCCCTTTATTCTTGCG
Organism: uncultured Thermocrinis sp.; assembly: GCA_964655095.1. GTDB lineage: Bacteria > Aquificota > Aquificia > Aquificales > Aquificaceae > Thermocrinis. The sequence continues at coordinate 6,383 of CAZZKD010000098.1, read as the reverse complement.
ATCTCTCTGTCTGAAAAGCCCATTTCCTTTGCTTGCCTGAGCGTTTCTTCATCCAACTGTCTTTCAAAGAGAACTTTTTCAAAATCCACTATCTGCTTTATGTTGTATAAAAACCATCTGTCTATGTAAGAAAGCTCGTAGATCTCATCTATGCTAAAGCCTCTTCTAAAGCCCTCCGCTATGTGCCATAACCTATCTGGGTTTGGTGTTCTGATGGCATTTCTTAGCTCTTCGTCCGAGAGTTTGGCTATTGAAGGTATGTATAAACCGTATCTGTCCATTTCTAAGCTTTTTATAGCTTTCATCAGAGCTTCTTTGAAAGTCCTCCCAATAGCCATAACTTCTCCCACGGACTTCATCATAGTGGTTAAGGTTCTGTCTGCCTCTGGAAACTTGGCAAAATCAAAGCGTGGGATTTTAACAACCACGTAATCTATGGATGGCTCAAAGCTGGCGGGAGTGTGCTTTGTTATTTCGTTCTTTAACTCATCTAAGGTATATCCCACCGCTAACTTTGCTGCAACCTTTGCTATGGGAAACCCTGTTGCTTTTGAAGCAAGGGCTGAAGACCTTGAAACTCTCGGGTTCATCTCAATAACGTAAAAGTCTCCATTTTCCGGATTAACCGCAAACTGTATGTTAGATCCTCCCGTATCCACTCCTATCTCTCTCATAATCTCTATGCATGCATCCCTTAGGATCTGATACTCTTTGTCAGTAAGCGTTTGAGCTGGAGCTACTGTTATAGAATCACCTGTATGCACACCCATTGGGTCAAAGTTTTCTATGGAACATACTATGATCACGTTGTCCTTTTTGTCCCTTATTACCTCAAATTCATACTCCTTCCAACCTATCAGCGATTTGTCCAAAAGCACCTGATGTATAGGAGATGTTTTAAGGGCTATTTCCAATTTTTCTTTGAACTCTTCCACATTGTAGGCTATGGAACCACCTGTGCCTCCAAGGGTAAAAGCAGGTCTTAGAATTACCGGAAAACCTATCTCCTTTACAGCCTTTAAACCTTCCTCCAATGATGATACTACTGCACTTTCTGGCACCTTTAGTCCTATCTTTCTCATAGCCTGTCTAAAAAGCTCTCTATCTTCTCCTTTCTTTATAGCTTCGTAGTTAGCACCTATAAGTCTAACTCCATACTTTTCCAAAATTCCTTCTTCGTAAAGCTTTACAGCTAAGTTAAGAGCAGTCTGCCCTCCAAGGGTGGGAAGAAGGGCATCGGGTTTTTCCTTTCTTATAATCTCTTCTACCACTTCAACGGTAAGAGGTTCTATGTAGGTTCTGTCCGCCATGTGTGGGTCTGTCATGATGGTTGCAGGGTTAGAGTTGATAAGCACCACTTCGTATCCTTCTTGCTTTAGAGCCTTACAGGCTTGAGTGCCGGAATAATCAAACTCTGCAGCTTGACCTATGACTATTGGACCCGATCCGATTATTAAAATTCTCCTTATGGATGTGTCCTTAGGCATTAAAAGTGTAATTTTATCACAGCTTAGCAGTATGCTTTTAATATCTTCTCAATGATCTTGCTAGTAGAGATCTCAAAGGAAAATTCTATCCTTTCGACCTTTCCACCGTAAGACAGCACAAAGTCTGCACCAACTATCTTATCCACATCCCAATCTGCACCCTTTACCAAAACGTCCGGCTTTATGGCTTTTATGAGCTCCAAAGGTGTGTCCTCTTCGAAAATAACCACGTAATCCACCGGTTTTAGACTGTCCAAAAGAAAAGCTCTCAGCTCTTGCGGTATTATAGGCCTTTTTTCGCCTTTTATTCTTCTTATGGACTCGTCAGAGTTTATGCCTACAACAAGTATGTCTCCCAAAGATTTAGCCTTTTTTAGATAATCTGCGTGCCCTGCGTGGAGTATGTCAAAACATCCGTTGGTAAAAACGATCTTTTTCTTCCCCCTTAGGTCCTTTAGCAAACTGAGAAGTTCGTTCAGTTCAATGATCATAGAGCCTTAGCATCCTTGCGGTAGAATATATCCCTTCGTACTCTTTTGCACTCCTCTCCCAAGAAAAATCCTGTTTCATACATCTCTTTACAATATCCGACCATACCCTGTGTGAGTTGCAAAACTCCATATCGTAAAAGACCCTTGCCCTTAGCAGAGAGTTCATCATATCCTTTGGGTCATAGTTTTCAAAGCTAAAGCCTGTGCCGTTTTTTGGATCTTCCAGCACATCCTTTACCGTGTCCTTTAGACCTCCTGTGCGCCTAACTATAGGCACAGTCCCATAACGCATAGCGATCATCTGGGATATACCGCACGGTTCAAAAAGGGATGGCATAAGAAACATATCCGCGCCCGCGTATATTTTATGGGCTAACTCTTCAGAATATTCAATACGTACCTTAAAATTTAGGAACTTCCTGCTTAGTTCCATTAGCATCTCCTTATACCTATCCTCTCCCGAGCCAAGTATTATCATATCAAACTCTTCTTTTATTATCTCTTCCACCGCCAAAGCCAAAAGGTCAAAACCTTTTTGAGCGGTAAGCCTTGCTACAATGCCTATTAATGGCCTATAATCTTCAGTTTTTAAACCAAATATTTCTTTAATATGAGCCTTATTTTTTAGCTTACCCTTCTTAAAGTTTTTTACACTATAGTTTGAAATTATTAGCTGGTCACTCTCTGGATTCCAAACATCGTAGTCTATGCCGTTTAATATGCCAAAAAAGTATTTTTTCTCTCTAAAGACTCCTTCTAGTCCGTAGCAAGACTGCTTTAACTCTTCTGCATAAGAAGGGCTCACGGTAGTCAAAACATCGCAGAAGAGCACTCCAGCTTTCATAAAGTTTATCTTTCCGTAAAACTCTATCCCACCGTAAGGACGGAACAGTTCCCATGGCAAGTTTAAGGAAGGCAAAAATTGAGCGTCAAATATGCCCTGATGCATACCATTATGCACAGTAAAAACAACGGGCACTTTTTCTAAATCATGGTAGTAAAGACCCTTATATAGTGGTAAAAGTCCCGTATGCCAATCGTGTGTGTGAATAACATCGGGATTTAGTTTTAGCTCTCTTATAGCCTGAAGACTGGCTAAGCAAAGAAAACCAAACCTAAGCGCATTATCGTAGTAATCCCCCTTAGGTGGTGCGTAAGGATATTCTCTGTTGTAATAGTCTTTGTAGTCTATAAAAAAGTATCTCACATGGTCCAGTATGTCTTCGTAGATGTCAAAGGTAAGCCATTTGTGATCAAAGTATAAGCTCACTCCTTCTTTTGCTTTTCTTGATAGATCCCTTCTTAACTTTGCATACTTGGGCATTATTACATAGACCGTATGTCCCAGTTTAATGAGGGCCTTGGAAAGGGAATGGACAACGTCTCCCAACCCTCCAGTCTTTATGTATGGTGCGCTTTCAGTAGCAACCATAACTATTTTCATGACTCAACTTCTATTTTAATACCGCTCGAAGCTTTTCTATGGTTATGTTTTTTATGTCCTCAAAAACCTCTTCCTCTGACCTATCCGCGTCTATCAGAAATATATCCCTTTCTTTTTCGGAATAAAAAATCTGTAGGTATCCATCCCTTACCCTTTTTAAATATTTTGGGTCTTCAAACCTGCTTTTTTTACCACCTAACCTTTGCAAAGCTCGTTCTAAGGAAACGTTCAACAAAAAAGTGAGATTGGGCTTTATTCCCCTGCAGGCTATGTGATTTAAAATATTTACTGTCCCCAAGTTTATCTCTTTGCCATATCCTTGGTAAGCGGTAGTTGAATCTATAAACCTGTCCAGTATGATTATCTTACCTTCTTTTAGGTCTGGAAGGATCTTTTCCCACACAAGACTTGACCTTGCACTTTCAAACATAAGAAGCTCTGTTATAGGGTCTAAGTTAGATTCTAACACCATTTCTCTTAGCCTTTCTGCCAACAAAGTTGAACCTGGGTCTCTGTATAGGGAGACACTCCAGCCGAGCTGTTTTAGAAATTGGTAAAGTTTTTTTGCCTGTGTGCTTTTTCCTGCACCGTCTATTCCCTCAAAGCTTATGATAAAACCTTTCACTACTGCTCAGTTTCTCCTTCTTTTTTTTCTTTTATGTGCTGGTGTTTTACCATTTCCCCTTCGGACCAATATATTGCAATCTCCGCTATATTTTCTGCATGATCTGCCATCCTCTCAAAGTGCCTTGCTACAAAAGATAGACTTAAGACCCTTTTTATGTTTCTTGGGTCCTCCATCACGTAGGTTATAAGTTCTCTCTCCAACTGATGATAAAGTTCATCTACCATATCATCCCTTTCTATAACTTTTTTTGCAAGATCTGTATCTCTGTGGAAGAAACTTATAACCGCGTCTTCTATCATAGTCTTTACAGTGTTTGCCATAAAGGTTAGGTTTATGTAGGGTTTTAACGGAGGTTCTTGGGATAACAGGATGGACCTCTCCGCTATATTCTCCGCTTCATCCCCTATTCTTTCTAAGTCAGATACCACTTTATACATACCCATAATGAGCCTAAGATCCACAGCTTCCGGTTGATACAGAGCTATCATTCTTATACAGCGCCTCTCTATTTCAACCTCTAACTGATCTATAAAATCATCCCCCTTTATTATTTCTTCCGCAAGGGCGCTGTCCTGTTTGTTAAGTGATTCTATAGCCTTTTCCACTGCGGTTTTTACCGCATCAGCCATCTTTAGAACAAGCTGTTTGGTTTCTTCAAGCTCAGCGTGCAGTTTCATAAAGATTAAGTATAACACCTACTGTTAATTTTTTGTTAAAAAAGAAGGTATAGATATTACGAACCTACTTCCCTTTTCCAGCTCACTGTAAACCTTTATATCACCTCCGTGAGCCAAAACTATGTGTTTTACTATTGAAAGTCCCAAACCTGTTCCTCCCAACTCTCTGGACCTTCCTTTATCCACCCTATAAAATCTCTCAAAGATAAAAGGCAAATGCTCTTTTGGAATGCCTATACCCGTGTCCCCCACCTCTACTAAATATCTTTTTTCATCCTTTTTTGAAGATACCCAAACTTTCCCACTTTTTTTGTTATACTTTACGCCGTTGTCTATTAGGTTCTTAAGAAGAAGATAAAACATCTGTCTGTCTGCTACAATAAGAAAAGAGGGGTCTACAAGATTTTCAAAAGCAACTTCCCTTTTTATAAACTCCTTCTTTAAATCCTCATATACTTCATCTACTAAGTCCTTAAGTTTAAACTCAGAAAGGTTTAACTTTTCCTTACCAGACTCAAGCTTGGCAAGAATTAAAAGGTCTTCCACCAAGTTCTGCATTTGATCTATTCTGTTCAAAGCTTTCTCCAAAAGCCTTTTTTTTCTTTCGTTGGTTTCTTCTTCAAAGAGGGTTTCCAATATACCCCTTATTACAGATATGGGCGTCCTTAGTTCGTGAGAAGCGTTATCCACAAATTCTTTCTTTGACAGCTCGTATTTCCTTAAAGAGGTTATGTCCGATATGTCAAACAGCGATAAGTTACCTATGCTTTTGAACTTAACTTTGTAGAACTTCCCAATGTGTTGGAATTCTTCGGAAAAGGCTTTTTGGCCACTTAAAGCCTTGCTTATTATGGATATGAGGGATAGATTTCTTAAAGCTTCATAATAATTTTTATCCTGCCAATCTTCCCTAATAATTTGATTTTCTACCAAAAAATTGTTGGCAAAGACTACCTTAGTGTCCTTGATTATTAGAATTCCTTCCTCAAGGAGGTTTATTATGTCTTCTAAATTCACAGATATTTAAGATAATCCTTTATACCGTCCTCCAAACTAAACTCTGGTTCGTATCCAAGCAATTCCTTAGCCTTTGAAATGTCCGCTTGGGTGTAATTTTGATAAAAGTCATAGGGACAATCAAAGTAGTCTGGCTCTAGGTTTGTGCTTAAGGCTTGGTTGAGGATGGATACTATTTCGTTAAAACTGCGAGCCTGTCCTGTGGCTATGTTGAATATTCCCGAAACATTTTTTTCCAGAGCCAAAAGGTTTGCCTTTACAACATCCTTTATATAAACGAAATCCCTTTTTTGCTCTCCCCACTTAAACAGTCTTGGTCTCTTTCCTTCTTTCATCTGTCTGTATAGCTGATAGATCATACTTGCAGATTTTCCTTTAAAACTTTCTCCGGGCCCATAAACGTTGAAGTATCTTAGCCCTACTACCTGAATGTGTGGATTTTCTGCCATAAAGTTCTTAGCTATTCTGTCCATCATGAGCTTTGAAAAGCCGTAGGGATTTTCGGGCACCTCTCCCTCTCCTTCTTTCATAGGAGAAGGACTATTACCATAAACTCCTGCGGAAGAGGCGTATATTAGCTTTGCCTGCCAGTGCAATACACAGTCCAAAATAAACCTTAAGCTATCTGCATTAACCCTT
>CAZZKD010000097.1:0-3171 GCA_964655095.1 uncultured Thermocrinis sp. | reverse complement strand
ACTTAGAAAGTGAGGGTAAGATAAAACTTACTGGTTGGTTGAACAAATTAAAATCCTTCTTCAAGGAGGTGCTATGATGGATATGGTAAATCCAACGAGGATAAAGGTTTTTGGAATTGGAGGAGGTGGGTCTAACGCGGTCAACAGAATGTATCTTGATATGATTGAAGGTGTGGAGCTTTTTGCTATAAATACCGACATACAACATCTTACCTCCCTTTCTGTACCTAACAAAATACAGATAGGAGAGAAGGTTACAAGAGGGTTAGGTGCGGGAGCAAGGCCAGAGATTGGGGAACAAGCGGCACTGGAGGATATAGACAAAATAAAGGATGTCCTCAGAAACACAGATATGTTATTTTTAGCTGTAGGACTGGGGGGAGGAACGGGAACTGGCGCAGCGCCTGTGATTGCAGAAGCGGCAAAAGATATGGGCATTCTTACTGTTGCAGTGGTTACAAAACCTTTCAACTTTGAGGGTCAAAAAAGAATGCAAGTCGCATTAGAAGGATTGGAAAGATTAAAGGATGTGGTTGATACTTTTATAGTGATAAATAACCAAAAGTTAGTGGAGATTTCGGAAAGAAACTTTAGCATAAAGGATGCGTTTAAGATGGTGGATGATATTTTGTCAAAGGCTGTAAGAGGTATAACTAGCATAGTTGTAACTCCTGCTCTTATAAACGTAGATTTTGCGGATGTGCGCACAGTTATGGAAAAGGGTGGGCTAGCGCTTATAGGTATAGGTGAGGGTAAGGGTGATAACAAAAGAGAATTTGCAGTAGACCAAGCCATAGCAAGCCCACTATTGGAAGGGAATACAGTCTCTGGAGCAAGAAGACTGCTGATTACCCTTTGGGTAAGCGAGGATGTAGCCTTTAAAGATGTGGAGGAGACCATAAGTAGAATTAGAGAAGAAGCTCACGAAGATGCTCTGATTATATTTGGAGCAATACTGGAGCAGAACAAAGAGAACTTTATACGTGTTGCAGTGGTGGCTACAGATTTTGAAAATGTGAATCAGCAAACACAGTTTCGTGTTCTAAAGAAGGAACAAAAACAACTACCAAAAGCGGTGCCGGAATCTGTGGTAGAACCTGTTCAGCCCGATATAGAGGAACTGCCTGCATACCTACGCAGAAAGAGAAAAATTTGAGAAAAATAGATACTAGAGCTGATAAGGTTTTAGCTTTTTTGTTGGGTATTATATACGGTTACAGGGGAGTCTTAGTTGAGGTAAAAAGGAAAGATATTTTCCAATACAATGAAGAAGAGCATTTGGAGGATAGAGTATATTTTCTCAACAGGAAGACGGGATACGTAGGGAAATTAAAACCATCCGAATTTACTCACATCTGCGCCATAAGGGAGTGCAAGGAGGAAAATAAGGTAATAATATTTTTGTATAGGTTCGCAAAGGATATTTAGGATAAAAGGACTGCTCCAACGATAGATTTTTGTTTGTGTTTCAAAGGTTCTGTCTGGACAGCTGGGGTTGAAAAAATGTATATTCAGAGTCTATGAATCAACATGGTAAGCCTTTTGTAGGAGTGAAACGAAGATAATACCCTAAAACCCCTTGCCCAGGAGGGTGCAGTATGAATAAATAGACACAATCAATAAAACACTATAATATTTTTCGGAGTAGCTTCCTAGTTTATAATTAATATCTTTGAATGGAACGTAAACAGCTAAGCCTGATTGATCTGTATAAGGAAACAATGATACCCGACACACCTTGTCTTAGGAATATGCTGAAAAAAGTGTTTTACTTTCACGAAAGAAACCAGAGGCAATTTTCGCTTATACTTGTTGACATTGATAATTTAAGAAGTATAAACAAACAGAAGGGTTATTTTGTAGGCAATCAAGTACTTGTAACTGTGGCAAACATAATCGGCGAAAGTGTAAGAAAAAGCAATATATCTGGAAAGTATAAGAGTGGTAGTTTTCTAATAATACTACCAGAGACAGACAAAGAAGGTGCGCAAGTGGTCTTAAATAGACTGAATAATAAAATATCAAATCTAAAAGTTGACAGCATAACTGTAAAAATTACATTTAGCGTTTGCACCTATCCGGAAGATGGGGAAAGCCCAGGTGATTTGATAGATCTTTTAGAAGAAAACGCCGCGGAAGCCAAAAAAAAGAAAGAGCCTATAGCTTGCACTAAAAGATTGGTGAAACAGTATATAGGCTTAGATAATATAATTTCAGCAATAGAAGAAAACAAGGTAGTTCCTGCATTCCAACCCATGCTGAATCTAAGAGACAAATCAATTGAAGGTTACGAAGTACTCATGCGCTTGAAAATTGGAGATGAGTATCTTCCCGCGTCAGCTTTTATAGATCAAGTTTCAGAGCTATCTTTTCTAACTGTTTTCGAGGAAATTGTTTTTGATAAGGCTATTAAAATATGGAAGAGTGGTAAGATAAAAGGCAAGTTGTTCTTTAATATGCCTTCTAATTTTGTTAACTATTTAGCAAAAGGTAGAGCCAAGCTCAAAGATTTTCAAAGGGAACTTTTAAATGAAGGTTTGAAGCCTGAGGATGTAGTTATTGAATTACCGGAAAGTAAAATAACAGCCACAACAGATGAATTGGTTGAGGTAGTTGAAAACATTAGATCTTTAGGTTTTAAGGTGGCTGTTGATGACTTTGGAATTGAAAACTCTTCTGTAGAAAGGTTGTTGAAGACAAAACCAGACATTGTTAAGGTGGATGGCTTTTTTCTGAAGGAAGAAAGAAACATGCTAAGATGGATAGTAGCGGGACTAAAAAGGTTAGGCTACAAGGTGGTTATAGAACACGTAGAGAAAGCTGAGGACTTAGAGCTTGTCATTAAGTATGGTGCGGATTACGCCCAGGGTTTTTACATAGGTAAGCCTGAGGTGCTGACTTGAAGGACTTTTTTATCCCAGCCATAGACTTAAGGGATGGAAAGGCAGTCAGATTATACAAAGGGGAAGAGGAAAAGGTTAAGGTTTATTCCAACAATCCAAAGGAAATTGCTAGACTGTTTGAAGACTTTGGATTTAAGCGTATCCATGTAGTAGATCTGGACGGTGCCTTTGGTAACACTCTTAAAAATCTGGAAGTTATAAAAAACATCAGAAAAGCTTTTTCTGGTGTTGTGCAGGTTGGAGGAGGTCTGAGAGAATTGCAGGCTTT
>CAZZKD010000096.1:0-4574 GCA_964655095.1 uncultured Thermocrinis sp. | reverse complement strand
AATTAACTTGGTTTTTAAAGACGGAGAAAAGCCTGTCAAGGTGGGGATAAATTCTCTGTGGAAGAGTTAGCTCATAGCTAAGGATTTGCTCCTTCATTCTTTAACTCCTATCCACATAGATAAACATAACATGGTTTGAGTAGAAAATCAAAGAACAGCTGTGTGCCCCTTCTCCATCCGCTCACAAAGTTAAACTCCTGTAGCCCCATCCCCTATCAACTCAAATCTGCTAAGTAACCATCTGAGCCACAAACCGCCTTATCTTCTGCATCCCTGCTTTTTTTAAGAATTTTGGTGTATCCTGCTGGGTGTTATAGGTTTTTATTACAAAACTTTGGCTCTAAATTAATTTCTAACCCAACGTGTTTAGTACTTATACCAATGCAGGATCTTCCCTTTTACCAGTAAGGATTTCTATTAATTCTCTTACAGTTATTATACCTTGCCTTTTTAATAGATGTCCGTTTGCCCCACTTATGAATATCCCCTCCTCGTAGTCGCCAAGCCATGCTGCGCCCAACCTGTCTGCTATGCAAAAGCCAACCTTTTTTGCCTCTTCACCTTTGTTGCAAGGCATCACACAATGGGATATACACCCGTTCCAACCGTTGTATCCAAGCAAGAGTCTCTCTATGAAAGGCGTTTTTACCACCCTGAGTGGATAACCCACCGGAGATTTAAAGAGTATTATGTCTTCCTCTTCAGCTTTCAGTATGATCTCTTTGTAAATGTCTGGTGCATCACACTCCACTGTAGCAATAAAACGCGTTGCCATTTGCACCCCACTTGCCCCTCTTTCCATATACCATACTATATCCTTATAACTCCAAACACCACCAGCCACTATCACGGGAATATCACCCCATTTTTTACTTTCTTCTAACACCGAAGGGAAAAGGTTCTCCAATTGATACTCTGGCATAAAGCACTCTTCGTATTTAAATCCCTGATGCCCCCCTGATTTGGGGCCTTCTAAAATGACCGCATCGGGTAATCTTTTGTATTTCTTTTCCCATGTTCTGCATATTAAGTTCAAAGCCCTTGCAGAAGAGACTATGGGAATAAGAGCTACATCTGCACCTTGAGCATACTCGGGCATTCTAAGGGGCAATCCAGCACCGGTTATGATTGCGTCAGCACCTGCTTCTATTGCGTCTTGTAGCACCCTGCCGTAGTCGGTTATTGCGTAAAGAATATTCACACCGATGGCACCTTTGCCTTGGGAGATTTCCTTGGCCTTCTTTACCATCAATGTGAGGGCTTCTTTGCTGTGAGTGTATATTGAACCTATGGGTCTTCCGAATTTATCCCTTTTAACTAATTCTGGAAACCTATATCCGGTACCAACTGCAGATATAACACCCATTGCACCTTCTCTTGCAACAGCTCCCGCTAACCTCTCCCACGACAAACCAACCCCCATACCACCCTGTATTATGGGAACATCCAGTTCTATCTTTCCTATTTTTAAGAGTTTTAACATGATTGTACCTCTTTACAAGTTTATTGCCCTATAATTTAATCAATACTAACAGCTGTTGCAAGTTTAATATGGAAAATTTTGTAGTTGTAGGTAAGATAGTAGACACCTTTGGTTTGAACCAAGATCTTAAGGTGGAAGCATACTTACCCCAAAAGGAGTGGAAAAATATAAGAAGAGTATTTTTTAAAAAAAGAGGAGGCGATTATATCCCTTTTGAAGTTGAGAAAGTAAAAGTGCATGGGAAAAGGTGGATTATTTTGAAGTTAAAAGACATAGATAGCCAAGAAAAGGCAAAAAAATTCGTAGGTGCAAAGGTTTTTCTCCTATCAGAGGAGCTCCCAAAGAGGAAAGAAGGAGAGTATTACTTTTTTGAACTGGAAGGCTTAGAGGTTAGGAGTGATGGTGGTAAATATTTAGGAAAGGTAAGCGGTGTTGTGGAAGTAAAGGATAGTTTATATCTGGAAGTAGATGGTGGAAAAGTGCTTATCCCATTTAAAAAAGTGTTTGTTTTGGATGTTAAGCCTGAGGAGGGATATTTGGTGGTTGCCAGCACTTTGGAAGAGTTGTTTAATTTATAATTTTTTTTAGGATGCGAAAAATAGAAATAACAGATGTATCTCTAAGAGATGGTATCCAGTCCCTGCTTGCCACCAGAGTAAGAACAGAAGATATGCTTGAAGTTGTAGAAATCCTTGATAAGTGTGGCTTTTACTCTTTGGAAGTTTGGGGAGGGGCTACCTTTGATGTGTGTCTTAGGTATCTCAAGGAGGACCCTTGGGAGCGTTTAAGAAAGTTCAAAGAGCGCACACCTAACACAAAACTTGAAATGCTCCTTAGGGGTCAGAATATAGTTGGCTACAGGCATTATCCAGACGATGTGGTGGAGCTGTTTGTTAAGAAGGCTTACGATAACGGTATAGAGGTCTTTAGGATATTTGATGCTCTTAATGATACTAGAAACCTAAGAAAGGCAATAGAAACTGCCAAGAAAGTGGGGGCTATAGTAAAGGGAGTGCTCTCTTATACCATAAGTCCAGTTCACAATGTGAATTATTACGTAAATGTTGCAAGAGAACTGATAGATATGGGGATAGATATTATCTCTATAAAAGATCAGGCAGGTTTGTTATCTCCAAAAATGTGTTATGACTTGGTAAGTGCGTTAAAGTCCGAATTTCCAAAATATCCAGTCCATCTTCATACTCAGACCACTGCAAACTTGGCAGAGATGGCTCAACTTAAGGGTGTGGAAGCCGGTGCAGATATGATAGATACCGCTTTTTATTCCCTGTCTTCTCAGACTTCCCATCCAGCGGGAGAAACGATGATATACGTCCTTAGGGAGTTTGGATATAAAGTGGACGTGGATGAAAAGCTATACCAAAGGGCAGGAGACCTTTTTGTAAGTGTAAGGAAAAAATACAAAAGTTACGACGTGCTACCACCATATCCAGATGTTGGAGTTTTACTACATCAAGTGCCCGGTGGGATGATAAGCAACTTTATAAGCCAACTTAAAGAGCAGGGAATGAAGGACAGGCTACAAAAGGTTTTGGAAGAGGTAATAAGGGTCAGAGAAGACCTTGGCTACCCGCCTTTGGTAACACCCACCAGTCAAATAGTAGGATCTCAGGCTTTTTTAAACGTGCTTCACGGCGAAAGGTATAAGGTGGCTACAAAGGAAGTTAAAGATTACGTAAAGGGTCTATATGGCAAGCCACCAGCACCCATAAAGGAGGAAATCATTAAAAAGATCCTTGGAGACGAAAAACCGGTCTATCATCTCAGACCTGCGGACCTTTTAGAGCCGGAGTTGGATAAAGTAAAAGAGGAGGCAATAAAAGCGGGAGCAAATAGCGAGGAAGATATTCTTTCTTACGCTCTGTTTCCATTAGTAGCAAAGGAGTTTTTTGAGTGGAGAGAAAAGGGTGAGCCTTACATACCCGAGCAGGAAATGGTAGAGGAAAAGAGAGAAAACATTCCCGTTGAGTTCATGATCACAGTTCATGGAGAGCAGTATCATGTGCAAATAGCAGGAAGAGGAGAGCCTACTCAGGAAGGAAGAACTTTCTTTATAAGGTTAGACGGGAGATTGGAAGAGGTGCTGTTAAAACCGATAAGGGAGATGGAGCCAAGCGATGTGGTAAGCGGAGATATTTCTACACTTGGTACAGAAATAAAACCCAAAAGGTCTAAACCCATAGGACTGGGAGACGTTGCTTCACCCATATCCGGTAAGATAGTGAATATAAAGGTCAAACCTGGAGATGAGGTAAAGGAAGGAGACGTTCTGTTTGTTGTGGAAGCCATGAAGATGGAAAATGAAATCCATTCACCCATAGAAGGGATTGTGGAAGAGGTGCTTGCTCAGGTGGGGGAAACTATAAACCCAGACGAGGTGGTAGTAAAGATCAAGCCTAAGGCATGAAGATTTTCCTGCTTGAGGACGACACAGACCTTTCCGAACTCATAGCCTATCACCTTCAAAAGGAAGGGTTTCATGTTCTCTGTTTCAGTAAAGGAATTGATCTGTTAGAGAAGGTAAAAGATGAAAGAGCGGATCTGTTCGTTTTAGATATAATGGTTCCTTCTTTGGACGGTTTTAGAGTGGCAAATTCTCTAAAATCTTTACCTTATACAAAAGATGTGCCCATAATCTTTCTTACTGCAAAAACCATGGAAGAGGACAAGCTAAAAGGCTTTGAGCTTGGTGCGGACGATTACATAACCAAACCCTTCTCCATAAAGGAGTTCTTGGCTCGTGTAAAGGCAGTTTTAAAAAGATACGGGGCTTTAAAAGGTAAAGGAGCTATCAGTCTTGGTAGCCTTAGCATAGATTTAGAAAAGATGGAAGTCAGAAGGGGAAGCGAAAGGATTAACTTAACAAAAACAGAGTTTCTTATTTTAAAAACTCTATTGGAAAATTACCAAAAGCCTGTAAGTAGGGAGTATCTTTTGGAAGATGTGCTAAAAAAAGAAGTTTACGACAGAACCATAGATGTTCATGTAAAAAACCTAAGGGAAAAGTTAGGTAAAGAGGGTGAATGGATAAAAACTATCAGAGGTGTGGGTTATAAATTAGAAGCACCAT
>CAZZKD010000095.1:0-10378 GCA_964655095.1 uncultured Thermocrinis sp. | reverse complement strand
ACATTAATATCCACATACTTAGACATGCAAGAATACATCTCTTCCACTATGTCCCACTCGTAGTCCTCCAGCTCCAAACACAAAGCAGGGTCTTCCACAAGAATTTCCTTTACTCCCTCTTCTTTGAGTTTTTTCAGAACTTCTTCATAAACGCCAAAGACTGCGTTGAAATAAGCTTCAAAGTCCTGTTGGTTTTCCAATTTGGAAAGCTCAAAGAATGGAAGCCCTTGACCTTCCACCTTTCTTATAGCCTTTGAAAGCTTTAGGAATGTGAAGGGAGAAAGTATCTTTGGGACTGTTTCTATACCCTTTTCTTTGAAATACCTGTATTCTTCAAGGGGATAATTTTTTAGGAGTTTAAAGTTTGTTCCCTCAAGCTCCGGCACAAGGTAGTGATAGTTTGTGTTGAAGTATTTAGTCATTTCCAGCGCCTGTTTGCCCCTTGCCATTTCAAAGTAGGTTTTGAGTCCTTCATACTCACCAAAGCGGGAAGGTATAGCTCCTATCATTACTGCAGTGTCAAGCACAAAATCATAGTAAGATAGCTCGTTGGAAGGTATAACATCTACGTGTTCCTTGTAGTTTGAGACCATCCAATCACGCAGAGCGTTCATGCCTTCAACAAACTCCGATTCATCTATCTTATTTTTCCAAAAGTTCTCAAGCAAAGACTTAAATTCCCTTCTTTCCCCCAACTTGGGAAAGCCATAAGCTAAGGTTTTCATAGCGATCACCTCCTACTGTCAGATGGTCTATAAATTATACCTAAAATTTTCTAAACTCCAGCTTAGGCTTTCTCTGTATGGTATAGGTTCTCTACCACAGATTTTTTTTACTCCTTCTGTTTCCACATCTTTGTCTAATCCACATACATTGTCTCTCCACATCATAAGCATTTGGTCTGAACTAAAGGGCGGTGGGCTCAAAAGATTTTCTACTACCTTCCCAGCAAAATACATAACTACCTTTGGCATAGGAATTAGTAAAACTTTCCTGTTCCAGTAAGAGAATATGTCCTCCAAAAGCGCTTTAAAGCTAACTCTTTCTTTTCCACAGAGTTCATACACCTTACCCACAGACTCTTCTTTTTCCAAACTATTCACAAAGGCGCAGGCTACATCCCTTACATCCACAGGTTGAAAAAGGTAACTGCCACCACCTGGAAGGGCAACCACCGGTAAAAACTTGGTGATCTTCCACATATCAAAGAAAAGCCTTTGTTCTGGACCTAAAATTATGGAAGGTCTGAAGATGGTGTATTTAAGTCCAGAAGACCTTAAAAACTCTTCAGCCATATACTTGGTTTTGTGATACTCAGAAGGGGCGTCTTTGTGGGTCCCAAGGGCGCTCATATGAATAACTCTGTTTATTCCCTGATCCTCACAAACTTCGTATAAGTTTTTTGGAATCAAGTAATGTGTGTTGTAAAAAGTTACGTTTTTGCGCCTGTCCTCTGCGAGAATACCTATAAGGTGTATGAGTACGTTGGGCTTTATCTCCTCAAGGGCCTTTTTTATGCTGTCCTTTTTATAAAAATCTACCTCCACACCAACCACTTTATCGGAAAAGAAACTTTTTAACTTTCCTACGTTTCTTACCAAAGCATAAACTTTAAATCCTTTGCTTAATAACTCTTTGACTATATACCTTCCCAAAAAACCCGTAGCTCCTGTTATGGCTATCCTTTCCATTCTTTTAACACCTCTACAAATCTACTTTTGTGTTTGTCATCCTCCGCATCAAGCAAACCAATTATATGCCAGCGCTTTTCTTTTCCGTAGGTAAAGTATATTCTACCTCCCCTTGGCTTTAACTTAAATACATTCTTAGCATCCTTGATGTTTTCAAAGGATTCGCCCAAGTCTTTCATGTTTAACAGCAGAAGTTCCTTTAAAAATTCTTTTTTCCTATCCGCATCTAAGCGAATAAATCCTTCAATGGCTTTCTCTTCCCAGGTTATGTTATCAAGAACCACAGCAAAAATCTCTTTGTATATTTCTGTTTTGTTGATTTGGGACTTTTTGTATTGCTCCAGCTCTAATTCAAGGAGCTGAAGCTTTCTTAGAGCATTCTCTAATTCTTCTTTCGCACGATCTTTTTCTTCCTTTAGCTTAGCATTCTCCCTTAGGAGATCGTCCAACGCCTGCTCCATGTCAAGGATCTCTTTTATGAGTTTTTTCCTCTCGCTTCTTAGCTTTGATAACTCTTTGTTTTCTGGTATGGCAGACTTTTTTTCCTGAATCTCTATAAGCTCAAAAAGTTTTCTGTTTGCCTGAGTAAGCCGTTCTACTTTTTCCTCAAAAACTTTTAAAGTTTGCGCATATGAGTTTAGTTTTTTAACTATCTCTTCTTTTTCCTTCAAAAGCTGTTGCCTTTCCTTTTCTTGCTCTGCTAACTTTTCTATCTTCCTTTCTAAATCTTCCTTCTCTTTACTGAGCTTTGTTAGGATTTCCTCGTACAATCGCTTAGTCCTTAAAGCTTCCATAAGCTCATGCTGGTTTTTTGTAAGTTCCTCTTCCAGTTTTTGCCTGCTTTCCTGAAGTAGCCTAAGGCGTTTTTCTGCTGGAGATTCAAAGAGTTTTATAACAATCAGCGTTATTAAAAAGGCGGGCATCTTTTGAATTATTAAGTTTGGATCTTTGTCTAAGATTGCCTGAATAAAAACGTTTAAGACAAATATGGCTCCTATCCATGCTACAGTTCTTAGTCTTTCACCAAAGAGCCACGCAGTGTAGAGAGCGGATAGGAAAAACAACAGGTGTAACTTTTCTGAAAGGGACACAGGATATAGCTTAAGGTTGAACATGTCCGATATTTGAATAAGTGCGAAGTTGTAAGATACGATCAAAAATGCCAGCAGGATTGGCTCTCTTAAAAACTTTAGCATTGAGTTTAAAATATAAGCTGTGAGCTTAAAGTTCGCATATACTGTAATTGCTATCTTTGTTTTTTTAGCCCTCTTTGCAGACTTTGTCGCTCCCTATCCTTACGATCTTCAGAATAGACAGGCACCTTATCATCCTCCTACGCGTATTCACTTTTTCAAAGACGGAAGAATTACTTTCCCCTTTGTCCACAAGTATGAGCTAAAAGACCCACTCTTTAAAATATACGAGAAAACCGAGTTAACCTGCAAGGTCAGAATTTTTGATAAGACTCCTTACGGTTTTAAGCTGTTTTCTGTGGAGGAACCTTGCAGGCTTTACATTTTTGGCACGGACAAGCTGGGAAGGGATGTGTTTTCAAGATTGGTGTATGGTGCGCGCGTTTCTATGCTCATAGGTTTTGTGGGTGTTTTGACTACCTTTATCCTTGGCTCTGTTATAGGCGGTGTGTCTGGCTTTTTGGGTGGAAAAGTGGATACTACTATCATGAGACTTGTGGAGGTTCTTCTGTCCATCCCCACCTTTTATCTGATGCTTTCCCTTAGGTCTGTGTTTCCTTTAAACATGGGCAGTTTTGAGCTTTTCTTGGCTATAGTGTTTATTCTTTCCTTTGTGGGGTGGGCAGGACTGGCAAGGGTTATAAGGGGTATGGTGCTTTCACTCAGAGAAAAAGACTTTGTATATGCGGCAAAGACTTATGGGGCAGGAACCTTTCGCATACTTTTTAAACACATCCTCCCCAACACATACTACTATCTTATCGTCTCCGCCACCCTCTCCTTTCCAGGGTTTATACTTGGGGAATCTGCTTTGAGCCTTTTGGGCTTAGGTGTTCAGGAGCCGGTGCCAAGTTGGGGGAATATGCTATCGGAAGCCAGAAACATTCCATTGATAAGTGCCTATCCTTGGATATTAACTCCGGGTGTTGCCCTGTTTATGGTGGTGTTCGCCTTTAATCTGCTCGGAGACCAACTGCTTAAAAGATAAAGATGAAGGAATGCATGTAAGCGTGCGCTCCAGTAAAAAGCTCTTAAAAACTCTTTATTGGTTCAAGCTCAGCACGTGTTTTTCTGGAATAACGCATAGGAATTCTCCTTCAAAGACTAAGTCCAGGTTTCTGAAGACTTTTACTTCAACCCACCTCTTTTTTCCTTCTGATTTTACAACCCTTCCTTCAGCCTTGAGCACATCTCCTAAAACTACAGGTTTTCTGAAATCCACCTTTGCGGATGCTAACACAACTGTAGGCTCATTTACAGCCAGCATAGCGCAGTAATCTGCAAAGCTAAAGATGAAACCACCATGTATGAGTCCTTTCTCATCTGCTACCATATTTTCCTTTGTTTCAAGGACTACCACTGCATAACCTTCTTTTAGTTCCACCGGCTTACCGCTTAGATTTTGATCAATCTTTAAGTGCGTTTTTAACTGCATGGATAAATGCCTCCATCTTTCTTTGATCTTTTATGCCTGGAGAGGACTCTATTCCAGAGGACACATCCACCGCATAAGGTTTCACAAGCCTTATGGCATAGGATACGTTCTCCGGGTTTAGCCCACCAGACAAAAAAACTCTAAAGCCAGCATCCACCACAGACTTGGCTATTTTCCAATCAAAGCTCTCTCCGGTGCCACCGTAAGCCTTTTCTGAGTAAGTATCCAAAAGTATGGCATGCGCTTTTTTCCAAACGTCATCTACAAAAATGCTGTCCCTAACTCTAAGGGCTTTTATAACCTTATCTAAGCCTATAGCCTTAGCAAATTCAAAACTTTCCTCTCCGTGAAGTTGAACAAAA
Organism: uncultured Thermocrinis sp.; assembly: GCA_964655095.1. Lineage (GTDB taxonomy): Bacteria > Aquificota > Aquificia > Aquificales > Aquificaceae > Thermocrinis. The sequence continues at coordinate 5,697 of CAZZKD010000095.1, read as the reverse complement.
TCCGCACCCATGCTTAAGGCTTGTTCCACTTCTTGGTAAGATGGATTTACAAAAACTACAACTTTTTTAACTCCCTCCGAAAGACTTAAAAAATGCTTCAGTTTTTCCCAACCTACCCAGCGGGGACTCTTTGGATACATGATAAAGCCCACATAATCAACGCCAAGTTCCACGGCTTTTCTTAGGTCCTCTTCCCTTGTAATACCGCAGAATTTTACTTTAACTAAGCTCATTTTCCACGCTGTTGTTTCTTTATAAGGAACCTTTCTTAAATTATACATGCCAAAGCGCTTCCTACTAAGGGAAGTAAAAAGTTATCGTCTATATTCTTTGGTAAAATCTCCACCACTGCACCCACGAAAGCTATAAGTAAAGCAAAAGCTCCAACAAAGGGCCAAAGAGCAAGGCTTGAAGAGACAAAGAAAGCAAAAAATCCTTCCAAGCTTTTCTGCCCTATCCTTATCCTTCCAAAGTGATAACCTATCAGTCCCGCAAAGCCGTCTCCTACCGCAGTCAGAACTATACCAACTGTAGCGCACTCTTTTGTAAAAAGCAAAAAGCTTAAGAAAACTCCCAAGTTAAACCAAAGGCCTTGGATTGTTGGTCTTTCAAGGTTTTTTTCCCTCTCAAAAAGATAAATAAGCTTGTAAATAGGTTTAATTTTGTCTTCCGCAAGTCTTAAGACAAAGACGAGGTTTAAGGCAAGGATAAAAAGGGAAAAAATCAAAAGCAAGCCCTTTTGAAGGTAGAAAAGTGGAACAAGCCAGAGCAAGCCACCTAATATGTGGAATAATTTTCTTCTGAACTCTAAGCTTATTCCCATTCTATGGTAGCTGGTGGTTTTGAAGAGATGTCATAAACTACTCTGTTTATTCCCTTAACCTCGTTGATTATCCTGCGCATTACACGGTCTAAAAAGTCATAGGGCAATTTGGACCAGTCCGCGGTCATCCCATCTGTGCTATCTACCGCTCTCAAACCAACAACCCTTTCGTAAGTCCTTACATCTCCCATAACTCCTACGCTCTTTACTGGAAGTAAAACCGCAAAGGCTTGCCAAACTTTGTTGTATAAGCCTGCCTTTTTCAGCTCTTCTATAAAGATTGCGTCCGCTTCTCTTAGGATCTCAAGGTCCTCTTCTTTCACTTCTCCCAGTATTCTTATTGCAAGTCCTGGGCCGGGGAAGGGATGCCTTTCAAGGATCTCCTTTGGCACTCCCAAAAGCTTTCCTAATTCTCTGACCTCGTCTTTGAAAAGTTCCCTTAGCGGTTCAAGAAGTTCTAATGCCATCCTTTCTGGCAATCCACCCACATTATGGTGAGTCTTTATAACCTGTGCCCCTTCTATACCTGCACTTTCTACCACATCCGGATAAAGTGTGCCTTGAAGTAAAACCTGAGCGCCAAATTCTTTAGCTTCCTTTTCAAATACCTCCACAAAGGTGTGTCCTACGATCCTTCTCTTTTCCTCTGGGTCTTCCACACCCTTTAGCCTTTCCAAAAACAACTTGCTTGCATTTACCCTTTTAAAGGGAAGGCCCATCTGCTTAAAGTGTTTTTCCACCTCCTGTGCTTCTCCCTTTCTCAAAAGCCCATGATCTACAAAAACACCCAAAAGATTATTACCTACAGCCCTGTAGGTTAGCACAAAAGCGACAGTAGAATCTACACCGCCAGAAAGAGCGCATATGACCTTTTTATTTCCCACCTGTTCCCTTACTTCTTTGACCTTCTCTTCCAAAAAGTTTTCCATCTTCCAATTTTTCTCCGCCTTTGCCACCTTGAAGAGAAAGTTAGCCAAGATCTCCTTTCCATATTGTGTGTGGGAAACCTCTGGATGGAACTGAACTCCATATATGGGTTTGAGCTTATGTTTTATCACCGCATAGGGTGAATTTTCTGACTTTGCGAGAACTTCAAAGTCCTGAGGAAGCTTAGAAACCTTATCTGCGTGACTCATCCAAACGTCAAAATTCTTAGGAAGACCTTCAAAAAGCGGATCCTCTTTTAAAACCTCAAGCCTTGCTCTTCCATACTCTTGTTTTTGGGCTCTTTCTACGGTTCCACCAAGCTGATGAGTTATAGCCTGAAGTCCGTAGCATATACCAAGAATGGGAATACCTAAGGTGTAGATCCTCTCGTCTGGCAAGGGTGCGCCTTGCGTATAGACACTTGCGGGACCACCAGAGAGTATCAAAGCGTAAGGCTCATTTTCCATAATCTTTTCTAAGCTTAGATAGAAAGGCACTATTTGACTGTAAATTCCCAGCTCTCTGACCCTTCTGGCAATAAGTTGCACATATTGGGAACCAAAGTTAAGTATAAGGACAGCCTTTCGTCTCATAAAAATATGTTAAACTATTGAGGCTATGGAGTATCACGTAAAAGACCTGAGCTTGGCGGAGGAAGGGAAAAACCGTATAGAGTGGGCAGAAAGGGATATGCCCGTTTTGAGAAGCATAAGGGAAAGGTTTTCAAAAGACAAGCCTCTAAGGGGGCTTAAAATCTCCGCTTGCTTGCACGTAACCACAGAAACTGCAAACCTCATGCTTACCTTAAAAGAAGGCGGGGCAGAGGTTTTCTTAACTGCGTCCAATCCACTTTCCACTCAAGATGATGTAGCTGCAGCATTGGTTAAGTATTATCAAATTCCAGTTTTTGCTATAAAAGGAGAAGACACAGAAACCTATTACTCACACCTAAGGGCTGTTATAGAAAAGGGTCCAGATATTGTCATAGACGATGGGGCAGACCTTATATCCACCTTGCACAAAGAGTATCCAGAGCTTTCAAAGAAGGTTTTGGGTGGTATGGAAGAGACCACCACGGGGGTTATAAGGCTTAGGGCTATGGCACAGAAGGGAGTTCTAAACTTCCCCATCATAGCGGTAAATGACGCATACACAAAGCATATGTTTGATAACAGATACGGCACTGGTCAATCTACCATAGACGGCATACTTAGGGCTACCAACAGATTGTTGGCGGGCTCCTATTTTGTGGTGGCAGGATACGGATGGTGTGGAAAAGGTGTAGCCCAAAGGGCAAGGGGAATGGGAGCAACAGTAATCGTAACAGAGGTGGATCCTATAAAAGCCCTTGAGGCAAAGATGGACGGCTTTTTGGTAATGCCGATGCTTGAAGCTGCAAAACTTGGGGACTTTTTCGTTACCGTCACAGGAAACACCTCTGTTATAAGAAAGGAGCACTTTGAAGTTATGAAAGACGGTGCCATCGTATCCAACGCAGGACACTTTGACGTGGAAATAGACAAAAAAGCTTTAGAAGAACTTTCGGTTTCCAAAAGGGAAGTCAGAAGGTTTGTGGAAGAATACACCCTACGGGACGGAAGGAGGATCTACCTTTTGGCTCAAGGAAGGCTTGTAAATCTTGCTTCTGCAGAGGGACATCCCGCATCTGTTATGGACATGTCCTTTGCCAATCAAGCCCTTTCGGCAGAATACATAGCAAAAAATCATCAGCATTTAGAAAAGAAAGTCTATAAAGTTCCTGATGAGATAGACAGAATGGTGGCACATCTAAAGCTCAAAAGCATGGGTGTGGAAATAGACCAACTAACCCAAGATCAGATAAATTACCTTTCATCTTGGGAACTTGGCACCTAAGCTTACTGACAACAACCTTTTTTCTTTTTGTTTCTTCTAAACCAAAGGAAAAGCAAAGGTAAAGCCAAAAGCGAGATTAAAACAAGTTCCATAGCTTATAAGCGATCACACCAACCAACCAAGCTAACACAAAGCTGTAGGCTAAAAATGCAATAGCAAACTTTGTGCCAGCTTCTTTCTGAAGCACAGCTACTGTGCCAAGGCAAGAGGTGTAAAGAAGGATAAACAGCATAAAGGAAAAGGCCTGAGCTGGGCTTAAGGAGTTTTTTACCGTTTCCCTTAAGGCAGATTGCTCTTCCTCTAACTCAAAGGCTTTTGGTAATGGGCTGATGGTGTTAAAAAGAGAATCCTTGAAGGCTTTTCCAAAAGCCATTGTCTGTTCAATCAGGGCTTGTTTTATCTCAAACTCTTTCCTTTCCTCCTCCTGCTCTACCGCATAGATGGTTGCCATAGAACTTAAAACTATCTCCCTTGCCAAGAAGGCTGGTATTAAAGATGTGGTAATCTGCCAATCCTCCAAGCCCATAGGTTTAAACACTGGCACTAAGACTCTTCCCACATAACCTGCAAAGCTGTCCTTTGGATTGCTAACTCCCGGAGGCAAGTTTAGTAGAACCCAAAGGACCACAGAGACTCCAAATATAAGCGTTCCTGCCCTGTATATAAACTGCTTTACGTGAGCCCAGGTTATTCTAAAAACCAGTTTAAAAACAGGTAGTCTGTAAGGCGGGAGTTCAAGTATCATGTGTCTGAGTGGATTTTTATAAATGAACTTCTGAAGAACAAAGGAAGTTAAAAAGGCAAAAACCAAACCAAGGACGTAAAGGAAGAAGATAACAAAGGCTGGGTTTGGGAAAAACAGCGTGGCAAAGAAGGAGAAGACCACGAGTCTTGCGGGACAGCTCACAAAAGGTATCATAGCCATGACCAAAAGTTTGTCCCTTTTACTTTCCAAAGCCCTTGTAGCAATGATGGCAGGCACGTTGCAACCAAAACCTAAAAGAAGGGGTATAAAGCTTGCGCCGTGCAAGCCAAGGCGGTGCATAAAGCTGTCCATCAAAAAGGCAACTCTTGGAAGATACCCAGAAAACTCAAGCAGGGAAAGTATAAAGATAATGCTGGCAATCAGGGGTAAAAAGGTTAGAACAAAGCCTACTCCACCAACCACAGCCTCAGACAAAAACCTTGAAAGGATAGATTCACCAAGAAGATGTTTAATTAATGGAGAGAAGAAACCGTTCATCAAACCGTCCAACCAGTCCATCCATGGAGCAGAAAAATCAAAAGCGATTTTAAAGGTCATAAACATAATAAAAAGAAAGATCAAAACACCAAGCACTGGATGAAGAAGCACTTTATCCAAACTGTCTGTGAGTTCAAAAACGTTATGCTTTGTCTTTTTTACCGTGCTGTAATACAGACCGTGAATAAATGCAAACCTTTCGTTTTTTAGAAGTTTTTCAAACTCTTCGCCGTAAGAGATTAGCGCTTTTCTTATCCTTTCAGATTTTGTCTTTCCTTGCACGCTTAAGAGAAGTTTTTCCAAGTCTGGTGAATACTTAACTTCAATTGGTTTGATTTTGCTTTCATAGGTTTCCACGATCCTTCTAAGAAGTTCGTCCTTACCCTCCCCAGTCCTACCATTGGTTTTTACTATCCTAACTCCCAAAAGCTCTTCCATCTTGGATGTATCTACCTCTATCCCAAGCTTTTTTGCTTCGTCCCACATGTTTAAGGCTATGACCATGGGAATCTCCATTTCCAAAAGCTCCAAGGTTAGAAAAAGGTCCCTTTCCATGTTGGGGGTTTCTATTACGTTCACCACCACGTCCGGTTTTTGATTTAGAATGAAGTCTCTTGCCAACTGCTCCGCTTCGGAAAAGGGCTCCAAAGTATAAATCCCTGGCAAATCTACAAGGTGTATTTCATAATCTCCGTAGTATGCCTTTCCTTCCTTCTTTTCAACAGTAGTTCCAGCCCAATTTCCTATCTTTAAGGTGGTGCCAGCAATGTGGTTTAAAAGACTTGTCTTACCTACGTTAGGATTACCCACAAGGGCTACGCTTATTCTC
>CAZZKD010000094.1:0-6816 GCA_964655095.1 uncultured Thermocrinis sp. | reverse complement strand
ACACTCTTTCCCTACACGACGCTCTTCCGATCTATTCCCAAGTTGAAGGGAGCTTTGATTACGGACCTTGAAAACTACGCAAAAAAACTTGGCTTTAAAACGGAACTTTTTAAGGGAGATAAAAACACTTTGAAAAACTATATCAGCAAAGGGGTCCCGGTTATAATCCTGGTAGATTTTGGATTTCTGTTTGCAAGTGTGCCACACTATTTGGTGGTGTTTGGCTTTGACGAAATGGGCTTTTATGCTCACACCGGATACGAAGCTGAGAAGTTTTATTCCTTTGAGGAGTTGGACAGAATTTGGCGCAGGATGGGAAGGGTTGGATTGGCAATTTACCGCTGAATTTTCTCTAAGATTTTCCTGTATCCCTCCATCAGGTCTCCCAAGTCAAACCTGAACCTGTCTTTGTCTAACTTCTCTTTTGTTTTTGCATCCCAAAGCCTACAAGTGTCGGGTGATATTTCATCTATAACAGCTATACTTCCATCGGGCAGTATGCCAAATTCTAGCTTGAAATCAACCAAGATAAGACCACAGGAGTGGAAAAAGTCTTTTAATACCTCATTTACCTGAAGGGCTATCCTTTCCATCTCTTCTATTTGTTCTTCTGTAGCCAAAGAAAGCATCAAGGCGTGGGACTTACAGATCAATGGATCATGAAGCTCGTCGTTTTTGTAAAAAAACTCCACCAAAGGTTTCTTAAGCTCTATACCTTCCGCAAGCCCAAGCCTTTTGCATATACTTCCTGCGGTTATGTTCCTAACCACCACCTCAAGCTCAAACCTCTTTGCCTTCCAAACGAGCATTTCTCTATCGGACAGTTTTTTTATGAAGTGGGTTTTTATGTTGTGCTTTTCAAGAAGTTCAAAAAGTATGCTGGATATGGTATTGTTTATAGCTCCCTTTCCTTCCACTTGAGCTTTTTTTGTTGCATCAAAAGCGGTGGCGCTATCTTTGAAAAAAACAATCAATTTTTGCTCGTCTTCCGTAGCATAAACTATCTTAGCTTTTCCTTCGTATAGTTTGTTCATAGTGTTATAATAACACAGCGGAGGGAGAGTTTTGCTGGGGTCTTTGATAAAGAGTTTGATTTTAGAGAGAAAGGAGTTAGAAGGTAAGAAGTTCTTAGGATACTTTAGACTCAATGAGTTGAAATGGCTTGAAGAAATGTTAGAGACAGATCTTGGCGTAAAAAATCAGAGGAAAACCAGACCTTTTATAGGTTTTCACAGAGGAGACACGGTTTTTATTTGCTTTTTGACTACTCGTTCAAAGAGCAAGGGAAAGAGGGTAGATATAAAGTTGTGTAGCAAAAGCGGATGTCCGAGGTACAACTTTATGGAATACTCTTACATCTTCTACGACATAAGGCGCAGAGGCTTCTACATATACGAGTTTCCAAAAGAGTATATAAAGGATAAGTATGTGCACTGTGGTTTTTGTAAAGATTTGGAGTTTATTGATAATCTACCAAAGGTAGATGAGAGATCTTAAAGATACACTTTTAAGGTTTGCTGATGGTAAGGAAAGCCAGGAAGAAAAGGAGTTTATAAAGAATACACTGCTTAAGCAAGTTAGACTTTCTGAAAGGGAAGAGGCTTTTAAAGATAGATGGGGGGATGATTTCTTGGAGGATCTATTGTCTGACTTGAGAGAAAAGCTAATAGAGATAAAGAGGAACTTAGAATCTAAAGAGTTTATAAACTGGCGCTACTTTTTAAAACTTGTTAATTCTTGCATTGAAGAATTCTCAAAGGATTTAAGAAAGATACAGGAACTTTCTTATGAACGAATAAAGCCCGAAAGCGAAGAGTACGAGTTGGAGTTTGAAGAGACCATACTATTTTCGTATGAGAAAAAGCCGGAAGAGAGTTTAGAATGTGTGGAATTTTATTACATTATGCTTAAGTTGATTGATAGGGAAGACTATCCCGTGCTTTGCTATTATTTGTGTAAAGAATTCCACGGGGACTGTAAAAAACCAGAGAACTTATCCGAAAGCAACCTTTACAAAAGGTGGGAAAGGTTAAAAAAGAGGCTGAAGGAAAGACTGCCTTACGAACCATCCGAGCATGAAATAGGTTACTTTGCAGACAGGTTCTTGTCAGAGATCTGTAAAAAGGAGGGTTATATATAAGTTAGAGGTGGAAAAAATGGATGACAAGGATTTGGCAATATCCCTGAAACTTTACAAACAAAGCTTGGGCAAGCAAAGATTGACGGTAAAGGATAGCAAAAGGGTTCCTGTAGAAAAAGGTCAGTTTAGGGTATTGCTATGGGAGCCTTGGGAATACATTATGGTGGTAGATGTAGAAGAAGAGGGGCTGGTGCATGCAGTCCCTTTCACAATTTGGACGGAGCTTACAACCAGTGGATTGCGTCTGAAACTGCACTGGCTAAAGAGGGACCGCCTCTTTGCCCCACTGCCTTTTATGGTTTATCTTCGCAAAGAAGTAGTAGAAAGAGAAAGCCTGCTTATCACTAAATTAAAAGAAGAGACTATTTCTACGGTTCTCAAAAATGTTAGAAGAACTCCAAATTACAGTGTGAATAAGTATCAAAGATCCTTTCTTAAGCTGGTTTGGAAGCGGTTTGAAGACCTAAGTCTTAGCTCTGTTATTTACACACACATGTTGAGGGAAAGAAAGGAGTCAGAACAGAGAGGATTAATCATCCAGTATCCTTCACACATAATTCAAAAATATCAAACTCAGCTACAAGCGTATCAGCTTGCGGCTATGGAAAGCGTAGCTTTGAGGGGGAAAAACTGGCTTGGTGTGGTAGAAGAGGGGCAGATAGTTATTTACCTTCCGAAAGAGTTGGAGGGTAAGAAGATAAGGATAAAACTCTTTGATGAGGTGCTGTATGAGGGTATAGGGGAAGAGAAGATCGTTTTGGAGGGTGTGCCAAAGGAATACTCCCATGAATACATGGAGGAAAAGCTTCATGTGGAGCTTTTGGAAGATTGATCCTGTGCATTTTAAAGCTCTGTTGGAGTGTGGAAAGCTTGACGATCTGATTGAAAAAATTTACGAAAAGTTTTGGGATCTTCCAACCAAGCATCAGTTTATACTGATAAGATACTCAAAAAAGAAACATCTTTTCCCCTCGGCTGAACTAATAAAGAAGGTTTTTAATGTATCTGAAAAATCTGTGTATGAATTTTTTAAAGGTAAATATAAAGAGTTCTCTTTTCCTGTGGCGAGTTCCACTAACGCAGAGTTTGTAAATGCACTTTTGATTGAGGACGTTCAAGAGGTTTTAACTAACGTAAAAGAAGTAAAAAAACATTTGAAGCCTATAAAAGAATTTGTTGGGAAGGGTTTTTGGATTTTCTTTGATAGGGAGTTTTCCGGGGCAAGCTTTCAACTACCAACTGTTTTGGAGCTTTATGTGGAAAATATGCCTTCTGATGTGGTGTTTAGCGGTTCTGTGGATAAAAATGGAAAGATAAAGACTGCAAATCGATTGGAGGAAAAAAGAAAACTAGCAGAAAGTAGGGGCTTGAGGTTTGTGGAACCTTACCACTTTGAAAGTGTTCAGGAGATAAAAGATTGGTTTGATGCAGAACAATACGATGTCCCACTCTACATTACCAAAACTGCAACTGGATGGGAAGGTGAATGGAAAAAGTTTTTAAACTCGTGGCAGGTAAAGGAACCCGAAAGGTTTATCAAAAGGCTTGAGGTCTTGAGTGGAGTTGATACAAACCCCATAGTGATAGGACAATTAACGGGCAAAGCTTGGGAGGAGACAGCTGAGATCTTTTGGAAAAGGTTCAAAGAGGTTGAAAGAAGGCTTTACGGTAAGGAGAGATGGCACATAGCCATAAACGGTCCTTCTGCCCTTGCCTTTGCCTTAGGCGTGCTCTTTGGTAGTCAAAAGCCCTTTGTGTTTTATCACTACCAAAATAACTCCTACTATCCAATAGTGGTAGAAAATGTTAGACAGCTAAAAGAAAGAAACAAGCAATTACAAAAGGTTAGATTTAAGTTTGAAAAGGGGGGTAAAAACTTGGTAGTTATGTTCTCCTTTGCCCATCACGACATGGAAAGCAAAGTGAAGGAGTATATCTCACAAAGATTAGAAAATCCGTCCTATTTACTGATTGAATCGGAAAGTTCTGGGAACATATCGGTTGAAGACATGAAGGATGTAGCCAAAGAGTGTGCAAGCCTTATACAGGACATAAAAAAAGAACAGAGCTTTGATGAGTTTCACTTTTTCTTTTCTACTCCCGTGCCTATAGCCTTTATGGTGGGTTTGGCCTTTGGTCACTACGAGGAAGGTTGGATATACAACTACAGCGGTGGTTATGAGCCGGTTTTGTCCATCTCTTTCCTTAGAAAACTAAGGGAGGGAAAGTATGAAAAAGCTTACCTTTGAGCTTGAGTTTATAACGCCAGCCTTTTTGGGTGGTGCGGACCCCCTAAAGCCCGAGCTAAGGCCTGCCAGTTTTGTGGGTCTTTTGCGCTTTTGGTGGAGAGCCCTAAAAAGTGAATGCAATATAGAAAAGCTAAAGGAAGAGGAAACAAAGATTTTTGGCGGTAATGGTAAGTATGCATCTAAGGTAGCAATTAGAGTTTGGGGAAATGTGGATCTTAAAGAAGAACCATTTAAGAGCTTTTACAGATTAGACTGGAGCTTTGATAAAAACCACAGAACCTTGAGAGGTCCTCACAGCGGTATAGGATATCTTTTCTTTTCAACTATGCTAAGGGATAGGGTTAAAGGCTTTATACCTGCTGGTTCAAGGTTTAGCATAAGCTTTGTTGGAGAAGAGAGTTATCTCAATCACTACGTTGCGTCCCTTTGGGCTTTGGTGTTTTTGGGAGGGGTAGGTTCCCGAAGTAGAAGAGGTGGGGGGAATCTAACGGTGATAGACCATTACCCTAAGGATTTGCAGATCTCATTCACTCCAAAGGCTTATTTTGGCGAGTGGCTTGTAGAAAACTTAAAAAAGGCTAAAGAGTTAGTTGGCTCTTCAAAAACTCCGTGCAGTGAATATTCCAATCTTAGCAACATAAAAATAGTGCTAAGCCCTAAGGAGTTTAACACTTGGATTGAGGCTTTAAACGACATAGGTAACAGGTTCATGAACCTTAGGGTTAAAAACAGGAAAAAGATTTTTGAAACAGCATCCTTTGGTATTCCTGTTAGACATAGCAATGGTCAATTTGTAGAAGCAGAACAGGACATAAAAAGGCGTTCAAGTCCGATAATCATAAAATTAGCAAAAACCACAAAAGGTAAATATATGTGGATGGTTTCGTGGCTTTCAGGAAGGTTTTTACCAAAGGATGTGAAGTTGGTCTTTGGGAGGGATAAGCAATTTCCCAATTTTGGTTTGGTTGAAGAGTTCTTCCAAGAGCTTGAAAAGGAGGACTAAAGAATGAATAAGCTTCTCCACATCTTCACCTTCTCACCCGTTCAGGGTTTTATATCAAGCTCCCGGAGGCTTTCAGATCTTTACCATTCAAGCTTACTGCTTTCTACAATTACAGAGAAAATCATTGAGAATTTGATAAAGGATTCAGAGGTTGAAGTTATCTATCCAATCCTTGTGGAAGGAGGAGAGGGATTAGCCAATTATCCAAACAGAGTGGTTTTCTTGGCAAAGGATTGCGTCTGCAAAGAAGTGGTGGATAAATTCCATCAAGTTTGGAAAGAGGTCCATCAGAAAGTTCTAAGGGAAGTGTTAGATAGGTCTGATATTGAAAAGGACGTCATAGAACAACAGGCTAAACTTCACCTTGAAACCTACTTTAGAGCCTACTGTGAATGCTCCACTGCTGAAGAAACTAAAAGATGGAAAGAAAAACTAAAACAAAATCTATGGCAAGACTTTGACGATTATGCGGTTGCTTATGATTGGACCGGGAGAAAGCTTGGAACTAAAAAGTCCAAAAAACCTTATGAGCCTTTGATAGACCACTACACATACAACGGTGGTAAGTATCCTGACGGTTGCACTCTTTGTGGAGAGAGGGCTCATTTGGCAGTTGATTGGGAAAAGTTCAGAAAAAGTCTTCGAAAGGACATAAGACATTACCTTAAGGAAGGGGAAAAGCTATGCGGTGTCTGTCTTGTGAAAAGGTTTGCCTTTTTCTATCTTGGAAGGCGGACTTTTCCGTCGGTCCATGACATAGCCAATGCGGAGTTTAAAGAGAAACTGAAAAAATTTGAGCAGGAACATAAGGAAGTTGCGGAGGAGCTAAGGTCTTTGCTTGAGCAGTATGTGGGGGTTGAGGAAAGCAGAAGGCACCTTTGGGACTACAACGCAGAGCTTTTTGAAATAAAGGAACTTGAGAGGATAAAAAAGGAAGACAAAGACTTGGAGTTGTTGATTGACGACCTTGTCGGAAAACTCCGTTGGATATACAGCCACCAACTTTTAAGCCCACCTTCTAAAAACTACTATGCTATTATTCTCTCTGACGGAGACAGCATAGGAGAATGGCTTGGACTAAAAAGTAGGAAAAGACAGGAACCGCTGACGGAAAAGTTCCACCGGGAGTTTTCCGAAAGACTTTCCGAGTATGCGAAAAAGATAAGAAGTTTGGAAAAGAAAGACAAATTCGGTCTGAGAATTGTTTATGCTGGTGGTGATGATGTGCTGGCAATGGCAGACCTAAAGGAATTTTTGGACTTTGCAGAAAAGTTAAATCTTTTCTTCAAACAAAGCGTAAGAGGAAACGCCTCTGTCAGCGCAGGAATAGTCATAGGGCATCAAAAAGATGAGCTTTCTTACTTGTTAAGGGAAGTAAGAAAGGCAGAAAAGAGGGCAAAAAGTATAAAAGAAAAGTCTGCCTT
>CAZZKD010000093.1:0-6878 GCA_964655095.1 uncultured Thermocrinis sp. | reverse complement strand
AAAATGTTTAAACTCGTAAGTTCCGTAAATTTCACTCATTAACATAAAATTTAGACCAACCGCCTATAAATGTCAACATTTGAGCATGAAACTAAAGATTAGTTGCAAGACCCACTGGATGGATGCAAAATTACTTTGTTTTTGAGAGGGGTATCTTGGTAACCTTCCAGTGGAAGCCGGGTAGAAAAGGATTCTGAAAGCCCCAAATTTTTTAAGTAATACTCAACTATCCAGATCCGCTCTTTGGGAAAGGGAGTTATACCATCTAATCCTATTAAAACCTCAATATCAAAGCGCCCTGTAGGTCTTTCGTAAAAAACCTCATCCACCCATCCCACTGCCTTGGCTATTTTGAAGTAATCCGTGTTGCCCACTGCGACAGTATAAAAACCCTTTCTCTTGAAAATCTCCAGAATAGGAAAGGTGAGCAGTGTATCACCCAAACCTCCTCTTCTGTAAAGGAGAAATTTTTTCAAATGTCTGTGTCTATCAAAAACAGCGGTTGGCCGTAATCTACCGTTTCTCCATTTTCCACCAGTATTTTAACCACCTTACCCCTAACATCGCTCTCTATTTCATTCATAACCTTTAGAGCTTCTACGATGCAAATCACTTGTCCTGGAGAGACTATATCTCCCACTTCCACAAAGGGCGGAGCCCCCGGCGATGGAGCTCTGTAAAAGGTTCCCACCAGAGGACTTTTTATGACATGAAGCTTACTTTCTTCTATTTCTTGAGATATTGGTATAGCCTCTATGTGTTTTGTTTCTCTTGAAACTTCTATCTTTTGCAAAACTTCCTTTTGGTGGGTCTCTATTTTGATCTTTAAATCCCCCTGCTCCAGTTCAAAGACTTTTATATCGCTTCCCTTTATGAGGTTTATCAGTTCTTTCAAAAAATCCTTGTCCATTACTTTACCCTTTCTATATACGTTCCTGTGCGCGTATCCACCTTTACTGTATCTCCTTCCCCCACAAAAAAGGGCACCTGTATTACCGCTCCAGTTTCTAGCTTTGCTGGCTTGGATCCTCCGGCAGCTGTGTCTCCCTTAAAGGCAGGCTCCGTTTCCACTACCTTCAGTTCCACGTGTCTTGGAAGCTCTATTCCTATAGGCTGTCCTTTGTAGATGAACACCACAACTTCCATTCCTTCTTTCAAAAACTTTGCCTCATTTTCCACACTTTTGGCTGGGACTGAAAGCATCTCATAGGTAGATTTGCTAACAAAGTAGTAGTAATCTCCGTCGTTGTATGAGTACTCTGAAAAAACTTGTTCAAAATCTGCCAGCTCAATGCTGTCTGAGGATTTGTAAGTTAACTCAATCACGTTCTGAGTTTGCATATTCTTTGCCTTTACCCTAACAAAAGCCTGCCCCTTTCCGGGCTTTACATGGTCGTAATCAAGAACCCTGTGAGGTTGTCCGTTGTGTTCAATAAACATATCCCTCTGTATACTGTTTATGTCTATTTTTACTCCCATGGCTTTATAATTTTATCACATGGAAGCAAAGCTCAGTAAATACTGCAAAGAGATTGATATTATGCGGTTAAAAAATCTGGTAGAGGAAAAGCTATCTAAGGTTTCTCCTACTATGGAATATGTGAGAAACCTTATCCTTGACGTAAAGCTTCTGCTAAGGCTCCTTCTAGATGATGAGTTTGATCTTAAAGAGGCAGCAAGGAGGGACTTTACCTGTGCCCTGCTTTACTTTGTGGAAACCAAGGATTCTTTACCAGACAAGATTCCCCTTATAGGACTTTGGGATGATTATAAGGTGGTTAGGTTCGTAAAAGAAAAACACAAAGAGGAGATAAAAAGATACTTTGAAAGCACACCCCACTTTGTGGCAAATTACTTCTGATGCTTAGGTTCGTCTTGCTTAGGCTTATTCAGAGCTTTTTCACTCTTATAGGTGTGACCTTTATTTCCTTTTTGATTATAAAGCTTGCACCTGCCGATTACTTTGCCCAGCTTAAACTAAACCCCCAGATATCTTCAGAAACCATAGAGGCTTTGAGAAGGCAATACGGACTAGATCAGCCTATACTTATCCAGTACCTAAGGTGGCTAAAGTCTGCGTTGATGTTTGACTTGGGACTTTCCTTTCAGTATCACGCTCCTGTCTTGGATCTGATAAGAGAGAGAATAGGTAATACTCTGCTTTTGACTGTTCCTTCCGCGCTTCTTTCTTGGTTTATAGCGGTTCCCTTGGGTCTTTTGGCTGGAATGAAGGATGGGAGTTTGGTTGATAAATTCATAAGGACATTCTCCTACATCTTTATGTCCTTCCCTTCTTTCTTCTTAGCCTTTCTCCTGCTTTTGTTTCTCTCTAAAAGTGGTTTTTTCCAGCTTGGTGGCTGGCAGAGTCTGATTGTGGGTATAATTACTATAACCTTAATATCCACCGCTGGGCTTATTAGACTTATGAGGAGTGCGACTATTGAAATTTTGAACTCTCCCATGGTGCTTTTGCTTAAGTCTAAGGGTTTAAGGGGATGGACCTTTACCAGACACATCATAAAAAACGCCATGAATCCGTTTACTACGCTCATAGGTTATGAGATTGCAGGCTTGTTATCTGGAGCCGCTCTTGTGGAGATAATAGTAGGTTGGCCAGGGCTGGGCTCTCTAATGCTTGATGCGGTGTTAGCGACAGATTTATTTTTAGTTATGGGTGGGCTTTACATAGGCACCATAATGCTACTCATTGGAAACCTTGTCGCCGATTTACTTTTGGCATACATTGATCCAAGAGTAAGGGAAAAAGAAATACTTAAGTAGGAGGTTTAAAAATGGCTAAAAAAGTGGCAATAATACTTGCAGATGGCTTTGAAGAAGTAGAAGCGGTGGCTCCTATTGATGTCCTGAGGAGGGGTGGAGTGGAGGTCCTCATTGCAGGATTGACCAAAGAACCTGTAGCCAGTGCAAGAAATGTAAGAATAGTTCCAGATGTTAGTGTGGATGAGTTAAACCCTGACGAACTTGATATGGTTATACTTCCAGGTGGGGCTGGAGGAGTGGAAAAGTTAAAACAGGATCCAAGGGTAGAAAAGTTGGTAAAGGCTATGGAACAAAAGGGTAAATACATATCTGCCATATGCGCCGCACCTACAGCTTTGGTAAAGTTTGGTGTTTTGGAGGGCAAAAGAGCGACCGTATACCCAAGCTTAGTGGAAGAGCTTAAACCTGCTATCTTTGAAGACAAGGCTGTAGTAGAAGACCAAAGGGTGATAACAAGTCAAGGACCGGGAACTGCTTTGGAGTTTGGACTAACACTTCTGGAAAAGCTGGAGGGCAAGGAAAAGGCAATGGAGGTTGGAAGGAGAATGTTAGTCAGGTATGAATGAGAGGCTGTTCGAAAAATCCTTCAAGGTGGTTATAATAAAACCTAAGATGTATGTAAAAAAGCCTAAAAGCCTTCAGGGCAAGCCCAATTTCTGTGAGGCCGTCGATGGAGAGGTTGAGAGGACGCCCCAATGAAGGATTTTAAAAAGCAACCTCGGTATGAATGATAGAAGTAAGGGTAAAGCCTGGGGTTGAAGAAAAAATAAAGGGATTTTTTTCGTGGGTATACAACGCAGAGATATTGGAGATTAAAGGAAAGCCAAAGCCTGGGGACTTTGTAAAGGTTTTAGATTCTAAGAAGAAATTTCTGGGCTACGGCTACATAAATCCAAATACAAAGATAACTGTTAGGCTGCTTTCCTTTGAGGAAAGGGAAGAAATAAGCAAGGAGCTAATAAAACGTAGGATCTTATCCGCCCTTGAATACAGAAAGGGGCTAAACATAAACAGCAATGCATACAGGTTGGTCCACTCCGAAGGAGACTTTTTGCCCGGACTGATCGTAGATGTGTATGACCAATACGTGGTCATGGAGATTACTACTTACGGTATGTTCAGGATGAAGGATTGGGTATTGGAGTCTTTGGTAGAAATTCTCAAACCAAAGGGTGTGTATCAGAAGGTAAGCGATTATGCCATGAGCATAGAAGGTTTTGAAGAGGAAGAAGGGATTCTGTATGGAACGGTGCCAGAACGTACAAAGATATGGGAGGGAGACTTGGAATTTTACGTAGATATTATAAAGGGTCAAAAGACCGGGTTCTATCTGGATCAAAGAAGGGCTAGGAAAATGATAAGAGATCTTGTAAAGCCTGGCGATGTTTGTTTGGACGCCTTTTGCCACACGGGAGGTTTTGCCCTTAGTATGATAAAAAAGGGAGCTAAAAGTGTCATAGCAGTGGATATGTCAGAAAGAGCCTTACTTTTGGGAAAGGAAAACGCAAAACTCAACGGTTTGGACGGCATTCAGTGGGTTGAGGATAACGCTTTCCACTTTCTCAGAAAACTCTACAAAGAAGGATATAAGTTTGATGTTATAGTCATAGATCCGCCATCTTTTGCAAGAACAAAAGCCCACGTAGAAAATGCGTTAAGGGGATACAAGGATCTCTGCGTTATGGGTCTGAAGCTTGCCAAAGCTGGCGGATATTTTGTTATATACTCATGCTCCTTTCACATTACCAGAGAACATCTTCTTGAAGTTATCTTAGAAGCTTCAAGGGATGTTAAAAAACCTTTAAGGATCGTGGGAGAAAGCTTTCAAGATTTGGACCATCCTTGGATACTGCAGATGCCAAATACCCTTTACTTAAAAGGCTTTTATTTAGAAGTACTCAGATAGGAAAATTTCTATAGCTTCCTTTGGATTTCCATCAAAGACTATCTGACCATTTTTAAGAAGAATGGCTCTATCACATGCCAGGATGTTTGAAAAGCGGTGAGCCACAATTATGAAGGTACCTTTTGGAAAACTATCAAAGAGATTTTTTAGCACCATACTTTCCGTGTTTGCGTCTAAAGCAGAGGTAGCTTCATCCAGAAGCAGTATTTCAGGCTCTTTAAGAAAAATCCTTGCCAACGCAAGCCTTTGGGCTTCTCCACCAGATAAAAGTCTGTTTTCTTTATCCACCTCTTCATTTATGCTTCTCACAAAATCGCACATCGATAGTTGAAGGGCTTTCCAAAGCTCTTCCTCTTTAGCGTCTGGCTTGGCTATAAGCAAGTTTTCTCTAACTGTTCCAGACAGTATGAAGCTCTCCTGAGTTAAGTATGCGATTTTAGACCGTAAAGAGAATAGATCCAATTCTCTTAGTTCCCTGTCATCGTAGAATATGTTGCCCTCGTAAGGAATAAAACCACACAGAACTCTAAGAACAGTACTTTTCCCGCTACCAGTGCTACCCATGATTGCCACCTTTTCCCCCTTCCTTATAGAAAAGCTAACCTCTCTCAGTAGGGTTTTACCATCAAGTTTCACACTCAGCCTATCCACCTTTATTCCTTCCCTTAAATCCAAAAATACGCTCTCTCCTTTTCTTTCCTCTTCCAGCTTTAGAAGCTCCATTATCCTACCCACTACCGGCAAGCTGGCTTTGACCTCCACAATACCCTTTTGACTTTCCACTATGGGCTTTTGTATAAATACGAGAGCTGTTAGGTAAGATATAAATTCACCCAAGGTGAGGGCTCCTTCAAGCACTCTGAGTCCTCCATAAAAAAGCAAAAGGGCAATTACCAAATACCCAGTGCTGTAGTTAAACACTGAGTTTAGGGAAGCGTAGAACATAGCTCTTGTGCTCGCCCTGTAAGTTTTTTGATTTATTGTCTTGAACCATTCAAAAAGCAAGCCTTTTGCAGGAAAGGTTTTTATACTTTCAAACCCTCTGAATACATCTCCTATCTTAGTTATCAGCTTTTCTTGAGATTCTTGAGCTTTTTTCAGATGCTTCCCCTTTTTTCTTCCAAAGTATCCTACAGATAGGGATAAGAAAGGAACAAGCAGTAGTAGGAATATGGTTAGTTGCCAATCTCTGTAAAGAAGCACACCAAAAAGCAGTATGGCAGTAGTTGGGTCTCTTACCAGCTTTACTACAGACGAGCCCACAAGATCCCTGTATATCCTCAGATCCGATAAAATCCTAGTAGTGTATTCCCCTATGGAATATTCCTTTATGGAAAGAAAGGAAGAATTTAAAAATTTTGAAAAGATCTGCTCCCTTATATTTTTGGCTTCTTTTTCTGCATAGACGTTTGTATAATAAGAAACTAAAAAGTTCCCAAGCTGTTGGGTCATAGCAAGAGCAAGCAATAGGGATGTGGTAAGTATAAGACTGTTCCAGTCTCTAAGCAACATTCCGTTATCTACCAAACGCTTCACTAGCAAACTTATTCCTGAGGTGCTTATTGATTCTAATAGCATGCCTAGCAAGGCAAGGAGTATAAAAAGATATTGACCTTTGAGTCGCCTTAAAATCCAAAGAAGGCTTTCCATCAAAAAAGTTTATTATATTCTCTTCGATACGTTGAGTGAGAAATTAGTAAAGCGTTGAGTTGCCTTATTAGAAAGCCCTTTGGAGGGCAGGGATTTATAATACCCCTAAACCCTACCAAAGGAGGTTTAAAAATGAATCATCTTTCGGTTTTGTCCAATAATTCTGCTATATATCCTTGCTAACAACACTGCAGAATAATTATAAACTATATAAACCTACGGAGGATATGTAAAATGATAAATTGGAAAACATATAACCAAGAACTTATCAAAAGAGGAGAGATTCTGATAGAAAGGGACTTCTTTTCCGCTGAGCAAGATAAAACTAAGAAAAGACCAGGAAGACCTAAAGAGTATCCAGATAGTCTCATAATCTTTACCCTTATCATTAAGTTTCTCATGAGGTTTGCTTACAGGCAACTCCAAGGCTATCTCTCAAGTCTCTTCGCTGGTTCAGGCTTTAAAGTGCCAAACTTCAGAACCATACACTACAGGTTCAAAAAACTTGCTCAAATACTTGAAAGCCAAATCATTGACTTTG